>DASVPJ010000016.1:0-57380 GCA_036382875.1 Mycobacteriales bacterium | reverse complement strand
GGACGGCGTGGACCTCACCTTCTCCACTTCGTCGCCGGTCGTCGTGACGGCCGCCGACGAGGTGGTGATCGTCCTGGCCGACGGGTCCACTAACGAACTGGCCGACTCCTCCGCCTCCGGCGCGGACGACGAGGAGGCCGTTGCCGAGGCGCTGTCCGACCTCACCGAGGGCGGCGAGCCCGACGACGCCGACCAGCCCGACAGCGCCGACCAGCCCGACGGACCCGATGCCGACGAGGACGACGACGAGGACGCTGTCGTCGCGGGCGAGGACACCGCAGGCGACGCCACCCCGCAGGTCGAGGACGCGACCCCGCGCGTCGAGAACGACGAACGCTTCCCCGTCCCCGACGAGGTACCGCTCGACGCGTGGTCGGTGGACACCGGCCCCGAGCCGGCGCCCGAGCCGGAGCCGTCCCCCTGGGGCTGGTCGAACGACGCGAACGACGCCAACGGCGCCGCCGACGCCCCCAAGGAGGAGCAGAAGGAGAAGCGCCGCCCCTGGTGGCGCCCCGGCGGCTGACGCCGAGCCCCACACGAGCAACAGCGAAGCCCCCGAGGAGAACCTCGGGGGCTTCGCTGTGTCGGTACTGCCCTCGCGAAAGCCTTGCGTACGACCTACTTGAAGGCGTCCTTGACCTTCTCGCCGGCCTGCTTCAGGTTGCCCATGGCCTCGTCCTTCTTGCCCTCGGCCTGCATGGACTCGTCGCCGGTGGCGTCACCGACGTTCTCCTTCACCTTGCCGGTCCACTCCTGGGTGGCGTTCTTGAGCTTGTCGTCCAGACCCATCTCTGCCTCCATCCGGGGTGTTCTCCACCATTTCTCCCCGCGACGGCGGGCGGTAACCTCCCGGCCCGGGAATCCGCGACGCCACAGAGCGGTTGCCCGTCGAAGGACCAAAGACCCGAACGGAGCCCCACGGTGTCGCTGCCCCCGCTCGTCGAGCCTGCCGAGAGCCTCGACAAGGACGAGATCCGGCGCTACTCGCGCCACCTGATCATCCCGGACGTCGGCATGGACGGGCAGAAGCGGCTGAAGAACGCGCGCGTGCTCGCGGTCGGCGCGGGCGGTCTCGGCAGCCCGACGCTGATGTACCTGGCCGCCGCCGGCGTGGGCACGCTGGGCATCGTCGACTTCGACGTGGTGGACGAGACGAACCTCCAGCGGCAGATCATCCACGGCCAGAACGACGTCGGCCGGTCGAAGGCGCAGTCGGCCAAGGAGTCGATCGAGCAGATCAACCCCTACGTCGAGGTCGTGCTCCACGAGGAGCGGCTCGACTCGTCCAACGCCATCGGCATCGTGAGCCAGTACGACCTGGTGGTCGACGGCACCGACAACTTCGCGACCCGCTACCTCGTCAACGACGCGTGCGTGCTGGCCGGCAAGCCGTACGTCTGGGGCTCGATCTTCCGCTTCGAGGGGCAGGCGAGCGTGTTCTGGGCCGAGCACGGCCCGTGCTACCGCTGCCTGTACCCCGAGCCGCCGCCGCCCGGCATGGTGCCGTCCTGCGCGGAGGGCGGCGTCCTCGGCGTGCTCTGCGGCACGATCGGCTCGATCCAGACGACCGAGGCGATCAAGGTGCTCACCGGCATCGGCGAGCCGATGGTCGGGACGCTGATGATCTACGACGCCCTGGCGATGGAGTTCCGCACGGTCCGCGCCCGCAAGGACCCGGAGTGCCCGCTCTGCGGCAAGAACGCCACGATCACCGAGCTCATCGACTACGAGGCGTTCTGCGGCGTGGTGTCGCACGAGGCCGAGGAGGCGGCGGCGGGCAGCAGCATCACCGCGCGCGAGCTGAAGGACATGCTCGACCGCGGCGACGACCTGCTGCTGGTCGACGTCCGCGAGCCCGGCGAGCACGAGATCGTGAAGATCCCCGGCTCGGTGCTGATCCCGAAGGGCGACCTCCCGCGCCGCCTCAACGAGCTGCCGCAGGACAAGCCGGTCGTCGTGTACTGCAAGACCGGGGTGCGTTCGGCCGAGGCGCTCGCGCTGCTGAAAGGAGCGGGCTTCTCCACGTCGAAGCATGTCCAGGGCGGGGTCACCGCGTGGGCGCACCAGGTGGACCCGAGCCTCCCCACCTACTGACGTAGAGGAGCGCGCGTGGGCGTCGTCGACCGGCTGAACGCCCTCGACGAGCGCGCCGGCGTCGCCGGCCCCGGCAGCCGCCGCGCCTACGAGCAGTCGGTGCGGCTGTGGTGGGCCGCGCCCGCGACCGTCGCGGTCGCGTTCGCCGGGCTCAGCGTCGTCTCGCTCGTCACGGCCACGCCGGTCGGGATCTGGGTCGCGCTGCCGCTGCTGCCGGCGACGTTCTGGGCGGGGTTCTTCTACAACGAACGGCTGCGCGCGCTGGGCCGCCGGCCCCGCTACGGCCGGCTGCCCGCCGAGTGGCCGCGCGACTCCCCGACCTGACGCTCGTTACACCGCAGGACCCACCCCCGACCAAGGAGCTCCCCGCCTTGCGCCGTTCCGCCGCACTCGCCCTCGCCGCCGCCGTGCTGCTCCCCGTCGCCCCCGCGACGGCGGAGGACCCGCACGCGGCGCCCGTCTACACCGGCCCCCGCGCGGCCGCGCCCGTGGTCCTGACCGGCGCGTCGCTGCCGGCCTGGTCGCGCTCGTCCGCGCAGGGCCTGGCGAAGCCGTACCCGTCCGGCTCGCCGCAGGGCGGCGACGCGGTGCGCCACGCGCACAACGGCACGCTCGTGGTGCCGCGGGACGCGCGCACCGGCGTCGACGTGGACGACGTCGTCGCGTACCGGTGGGACGGCAAGAAGTTCAAGGAGGTGCCGGTCCAGGTCGACCAGCGCTTCCCGTACTTCCTGGCCAACGGCCACAGCGACTTCGCGTTCTACTCGGGCACCGACGAGGAGCTGACCTACGCCTGGGCGCCCGACACGCACGCGGCCGGCGAGGAGGCGTGGAAGAAGGTCTTCGGCGACTGCGCCGCGCGCTACGCCACCACCGCCGAGAACGCCGCCCTCCCGCCGTCGGTCAACGCCGCCCCCGCCGGCTCCCTCGACACGGCCGGCTACACGGGTCCGATGCAGGACCCGGTGGCGACGCTGGACGACGACGACGAGATCGTGTTCATGGCGCGCGACGCCGGCCCGCAGGCGCCGAAGGGCGCGGCGCTGCCGAAGAACGTCGCCAACGGCCAGGTCGTCACGGTCGCCGACCCGGTGTCGCCCGGCACGGTCGGCTACGTCTACCTGTTCCTCAAGGAGGGCGGCTCGGAGTACACGGCCGCGACCAGCCCCTACGTCACGATGACCCGCGACGCCGCCGCCGACGAGTGGATCGACCGGCACTCGTTCGCGCCCGACGACCCGGAGAAGCTCGGCACGAGCAACACCGGCTACGGCCCGAACCTGCCCGGCACGGTCTGCCGCACCGACCCGCGCAACGACGGCGGCATCACCGCCGCGGACGGCGCCGCCCGCGCGTCGACGGACCGGTTCCCGCGCGACGGGATGACGGTCGAGACGCCGACGTACCGCGTCTACGCGAGCGGCCGCTGGATGGTCCGCGAGCTGAACGTCACCGCGCCCGGCGCCGACAAGGCGTACGGCCCGGACCTGATCAGCCGGTGGAAGGGCCGCGCGTTCCAGCAGAGCCCGGACTCGTCGATCTCGCTCGTCGGCTTCGAGGACGAGCAGGTCAACTGGGAGGCCAACTCCACGCTGCTCGGCTGGCGGGCCGGCCCCGTCCGCGCGATCCGCGAGGTGTGGGGCGCCGACTCCGGCACCAACGTCACCAAGACCGAGACCTACTACCGCGACGCCGACACGTACAAGTACGCGGTCCGCGTGCACCCGATCCCGCCGGACGGCCTCTACACGTCGTGGAACTACAACCCCGGCGCGGTCTCGACCTACTACACGCTGGTCAAGGGCGACGGCGTCGCGATCGACGGCCAGAACGACGACACCGGCCAGGTGGACACCAACCCGCTCACCGGCGACCCGGCGTTCTTCGACACGTGCGACCCGACGTTCGACGTCTGCTCGGCGATCGACAAGCCCGAGGAGGTCGCGGGCCCGAACGGCGGCCTCGTCTACCAGTTCGAGCTGCTCACGCCGACGATCCTGGCGGGCAACGCCGCCGCGGTGCCGTACTACCGCGACGACGCCTGCCTGGACGACGGCACCGGCGACACGCCGGTCCCGCGGCCGTGGCCGGGCGAGGCGTCGACCGACGGTCGCGTGAAGCAGGGCTACGTCGACTACTGGAAGGCCAACGGCGCGCCGGCCGACCTCACGTACGCCGACCTGAAGTGCGACCCGGCCGCGCCGGCGGGCACGCCGGGCTGGCAGCGCACGCCGTTCGCCGGCGCGTACGGCCAGCACGGCCTGCACTTCTTCGCGACGCAGGACAGCGACAACGCGTTCGGACCGAAGCCGGTGGACGAGATGGTCGGCCAGCAGTGGCGGTTCTCGGTGCCGATGACGGCGCCGCGCAACGTGCTGCTCGACTACTCGCCGAACGTCACCGCGAAGCTCGTCGCGACGGCCGTCCCGATGGGCGTCGTCCCGGGGCTGTAGTGGGGCGGGGCACCCGGCAATGGCGGCGGGGCACCCGGCAGTGGCGGCGGGGGACCTGACGGTGGCGGCGGGGGACCCGACGCCGTTCGCGGAGGCCGTGCTCGACGCCGTACGGCGGATCCCGCGCGGGCGGGTGATGTCGTACGGCGACGTCGCCGAGTACGTCGGCGCTGGCGGCCCGCGCGCCGTCGGCACCGTGCTCGCCCGGTGGGGCGGCGGCGTGCCATGGCACCGCGTGGTCACCTCGGACGGCCGCCCGAACCCCTCCTCGCCCGAACGCGCGGCGGCGTTGCTCCGGACGGAGCGCGTGGCGTTCCGCCGCGAGCGGGTCGACATGACGGCCGCCCGGTGGAACGGAAGGTAAGGATCACCGAGACGTTTGCGGGACTCGGGCGTCGTTAGGGACAAATCAGCCAACGACCCGGGCAACCCCTCGCCCGGGCGAAGGGAGTCCCCAGCGTGATCAACCGCCTGTCCCGCGCCGCCGTCCTGGCGACGTTCCTCACGGCGCTCGCCGCGCCCTCCGCGGCGTTCGCGTCCCCCTCCGACCCCGCCGTCGCCGAGCCGACGTCGCGCGGCGAGGCGATCGTCGGGTTCGTGTCCGGCGCCCTCCCCGCGGGTCTCGCGCCCGGTTCCGAGCTGCGCGGCCTGGACGTCACGTACGTCTCGACCGGCGGCGCGTTCGCGGTCGTCCGCGCGAACGACCTCGGCTCCGTCCGCTCGGCCGTGCGCGGCCTGCCGGGCGTCCGCTTCGTCGAGGACAACGCGGTCTTCACCGCGACGGTCACGCCGAACGACGCGCAGTACGCGCAGCAGTACGGCCCGCCGATGATGGGCTTCCCGACGGCGTGGGGGCAGGCCGGCTACGGCTCCTCATCGATCACCGTCGCGGTCATCGACTCCGGCATCCGCCGCACGCACCAGGACTTCCAGGCCTCCCGCGTGCTGCAGGGCAAGGACTGGGTCAACGGCGACATGGACCCGGCCGACGACTGCGGCCACGGCACGCACACCGCCGGCACGGTCGGCGCGACCACGAACAACACGCTCGGCGTGGCCGGCATGAGCCAGGCGACGATCCTGCCGCTCAAGGTGCTCGACGCGCCCGACATCCTCGGCCGCTGCTCCGGCTCCGCGAACTGGATCGCCGACGCGATCCGCTACGCCGCCGACAACGGCGCCAAGATCATCTCGATGTCGATCGGCGGCCCGGACTCGACGGTCGAGCGCGACGCCGTGCAGTACGCGTACTCGAAGGGCGTCTACATCGTCGCGGCGGCCGGCAACGGCGGCTCGGACAACGGCGTGGACTACCCGGGCGCGTACGCCGAGTCGGTCGCGGTCGCGGCCCTCGAGTCGAACAAGGCCCGCGCGTCGTACTCCGACGGCGGCCCGCAGGTCGACATCGCGGCGCCCGGCAGCAACGTCCTGTCGACGTACTACAGCAACGACTCGTCGTACTCGACCATGTCGGGCACCTCGATGGCGACGCCGCACGTCGCGGGCGCCCTCGCGCTCGCGCTGTCCTGCGCGCCGGCCGGCACCACCCGTACCACCGTCCTGAACGCGCTCTACAGCACCGCCGAGGACCTCGGTGCGGCCGGGCGTGACGACATCTACGGCTACGGCCTGGCCCGCGCCGACCGCCTCGTGCAGAACGTCTGCTCCGGCACCGGCCCGACGAACAACCCGCCGACGGCGTCGTTCACCACGTCGACCTCGGGCCTCACCGCCAGCGTCAACGGCTCCGGCTCGTCCGACCCGGACGGCGACGCGCTGACGTACACCTGGGCGTGGGGCGACGCCACCGCGAACGGCAGCGGCGTCACGGCGTCGCACTCCTACGCGGCGGCGGGGACGTACACGATCACCTTGACGGTCTCCGACGGCCGCGGCGGCTCGAACTCCACGACCCGCACGGTGACCGTGTCCGGCACGACCGGCGACCCGGACCCCTCGACGCCGAACCTCACCTCCGGCCAGCAGATCACCGTCACGCTGTCCGGCGCGGGCGACGAGAAGTTCTACAAGATCGCCGTCCCGTCCGGTAAGTCGCAGCTCCAGGTCGTCATGACCGGCCCGGCCTGCGGCCTGCTCGGCTGCACGTTCGACGCCGACCTGTACACGCGCCTGTCGGCCCGGCCGAACGACACGACGTACACGTGCCGTCCGTACGCGAGCGGCTCGAACGAGACGTGCACGCACGCCTCGCCGGCCGCGGGCTACTGGTACATCCGCGTGGACGCGTACACCGGCTCCGGCTCGGTGACGTTGAAGGCGACCGTGTCCTAGATCCCCTCCAGAACGGCGGCCCCTCGCGTGACGCGGGGGGCCGCCGCTCGTTGCAGGAGTCGTTGCAGGACTCGTGACGCCGGGTGGCGAAACCGTCACCCTCCACACCTACTTTTTCCGGGGAACCCGCCGTGTCCGTTCTCGCCCAGCTCGAGCGCCTCGACCACGCCATCGTCGGCCGTCCCGAGGTCGACTACGTCTTCGAGTCCCGCCGCTGGCGGCTCCGCCTCGCGCTCGTCACGCTGCTGACGCTGCTCTCGCTCACGATCGCGCTCGTCGGCGACGCCGGCGCGATCGCGTGGGTCGCGGTGGCGTTCGCCGTCGCGACCGGCGTCAAGACCGTCCTGGCCCGCGCCGCGTGGCGCCGTACGGCCGTGCAGCCCTCCGGCCGCTTCTTCGAGGTCGCCTGACGTTTCGGCGTATCCGCCGAACTGTGAAGATCGCCACGCGGAAACCGGCTGCGTGGGCTGCAATGAACGCGCCTTGACGCGCGCGGGCTGACACGACGCGCCGTCTCCTTCGCCTCCTTGCGTGACGCTCGAAGCACCCCCATGATGGCCGCCGTACAGGCACGCCGGCCTCAAACGGTCCCGTCATTGGGGGGAGACCCATGAAACCGCTGATGAGCGGCTTTGTTTTCGTCATCGTGGCCGCCGCGGCGGTCATCGGCTCGGTGGTGGCGCGCGAGACCTCGCCGGGCGCTGGTGTCATGGCAGGGCTCACCGCACTCGCCCTGCTCAGCCAGTTGATCGACCGCAAATGGTGAGTGCGGCATCGGCCGCTGGGTCGCCGGAATTCGCCACGACCTACCGACTGCTCCGCGCGGCGCCGCCTCCGGTCGCCGCGCCCGCGCTGGACGACGCCCAGCGGGCGGTCGTGGCGCACGCCGGCGGGCCGTTGCTGGTGCTCGCCGGCCCCGGCACCGGGAAGACGACGACGCTGGTCGAGGCCGTCGTGGACCGGGTCGAGCGCGGGCTCTCGCCCGAGCAGGTGCTCGTGCTGACGTTCTCCCGCAAGGCGGCGGAGGAGCTGCGCGGGCGGATCACCGCCCGGCTCGGGCGGACCGTGACCGCGCCCGCCGCGTCGACGTTCCACGCCTGGTGCTCGGCGCTCGTCCGGCACTACGTCCCCGACCCGCCGCGGCTGCTCTCCGAGCCGGAGCGCGAGGTGCGCCTGGCCGACCTGCTGCTGGGCAACGCCGACGGCATCGGCACCCGGTGGCCGCCGTCGGTGGCCCAGGCGCTGCGGGTGCGCGGCTTCGCGCGCGAGGTCGCCGACCTGCTCGACCGGGCCCGCGAGCGCGGTCTCTCCGGCGTCGCGCTGTCGCGGCTGGGCCGCGCGGAGGGGCGGCCCGAGTGGGTGGCGGCGGGGGAGTTCCTGGAGGAGTACCTCGACGTCCTCGACGCGCGCGGCGAGGTCGACTACGCCGGGCTGGTCGCGCTGGCCACGGCCGTGCTGTCGCGGCCCGCGACGCTGGCCGAGGTGCGCGACCGCTACCGCGCCGTGTTCGTGGACGAGTACCAGGACACCGACCCCTCGCAGGAACGGCTGCTCCGCCTCGTCGCCGGCGACGGCCGCGACCTCGTCGTGGTCGGCGACCCCGACCAGTCGATCTACGCGTTCCGCGGCGCGGACGTGTCCGCGATCCTGGAGTTCCCGGCGCGGTTCCCGACGCTGGAGGGGCGGCCCGCGCCGCAGCTCGCGCTCGGCGTCTCGCGGCGGTTCTCGGCCGCGACGCACGCGCCGGCCCGGCTGCTGGCCGAGCGCATCCCGACCCCCGGCCTCGCGGCGTCGTTGCGGCTCGCCCACCGGGCGGTGCGCCCGGTGGGCCCGGACGGGCCGGCACCGGAGCTGCGGCTGTACCCGACGGTCGCCGACGAGGTGACGGCGGTCGCCGACCTGCTGCGCCGCGCGCACCTGCTCGACGGCGTGCCGTGGCGTGCGATGGCGGTGCTGGTCCGCTCCGGAGTGCGGTCGATCCCGGTGCTGCGGCGGGCGTTCGCGATGTCCGGCGTTCCGGTGACCGTCGCGACGGACGAGGTGCCTGTCGCGCGCGACCCGGCGGTGGCGCCGTTGCTGCTGGCGTTGCGGCTCGCGCACCGCCGCGCGCACGCCTCCGACACGAAGGACCCGGCCGCGCCGGACCCGCTCGCGCCGGAGGAGGCGGAGCACCTGCTGCTCTCCCCGCTCGGGCGGGCGCTGCCGTCCGGCCTGCGGCTGCTCGGCCGCTCGCTGCGCGAGCTCGACCGATCGTCGGGGACGGCGTTCCCCCGGCCGTCGGCGGAGCTGGTGCGCGACGCGCTGCTGGACGGCCGCGACCTGTCGACGGTGGAGGAGTGGGCCGCCGCGCCGGTACGCCGCCTCGCCGCGCTGCTCGACGCCGCCGCGGCCGTGCTGGCCGGCGGCGGCACGCCCGAGGACGCGCTCTGGTCGCTGTGGGACGGCAGCGGCTGGGGCCGCCGCCTGGAGCACGACGCGCTCGGCACGGGCACCGCCGCGCGGCAGGCGGACCGCGACCTCGACGCGATCCTCGCGCTGTTCCAGGCCGCCGCCCGCCTGGAGGAACGCCGCCCCCGCGGCGGCGTCCCCGCGCTGCTGGACGAGCTGGAGAACCAGCGCATCCCCGCCGCCCCCACGGAGGAACGCGCCGCGGCCGACGACGCCGTGCGGCTGCTGACCGCGCACCGTTCGAAGGGCCTCGAGTGGGACGTCGTCGTCGTGTCCGGCGTGCAGGAGGGGGTGTGGCCGGACCTGCGGCAGCGTTCGTCGCTGCTCGGCGCCGACGTGGTCGCGCCGCGGCCGCGCGAGGCACCGACGACCGGGTCGCTGCTCGCCGAGGAGCGCCGCCTGCTCTACGTCGCCCTCACCCGCGCCCGCCGCCGGCTCGTCGTCACCGCCGTGGAGTCGCTGGACGACAGCGGGGAGCGGCCGAGCCGGTTCCTCGACGAGCTGGGCCTCCCGCCGTTGCGCGGCCGCGCCCGGGCGGGCGAGCCCGGCTCCGGCGGCACCGGCCCGGACGGCACGCTCTCGATCGGCTCGCTGGTGGCCCGGCTGCGCCGCGCCGCGACCGACGACACCGCGAGCCCGGCGCTGCGCGCCGCCGCCGCGCGCCACCTGGCCCGCCTCGCGACCGCGCGCGGCGGCGACGGCGCCGCGCTCGTCCCCGCCGCCCACCCGGACACCTGGTGGGGCCTGCGCGGCGCCACCGAGGGCACCGGGCCACTGCACCCGCGCGACGAGCCGTTGCCGCTGTCCGCGTCGGCGGTCGCCGCGCACGTGCGCTGCCCGCTGCGCTGGTTCCTCGAGCGCGAGGTCGGCGCCACGTCCGGCTCCGACGCCGCGCGCGGCTTCGGGCTCGTGCTGCACGCCGTCGTCCGGCTCGTCAGCGACGGGCTGCTGGTCCCCGACCTCGACGCGCTGCTCGCCCGGCTCGACACCGTGTGGCCGTCGCTGGGCTTCGAGGCGGCGTGGCACGGCGAGCACGAACGCCGCGAGGCCGAGGCCGCGCTGCGCCGCTTCCTGGCCTGGCACGCCGCCCGCGACCGGCACGTGGCGGGCAGCGAGGCGGAGTTCCGGGTGCAGGTCGGCGACGTCGTGCTGCGCGGGTCCGCCGACCGGGTCGAGGTCGACGCGGACGGGGCGGTGCACGTGGTCGACTTCAAGACCGGCCGCACCGCGCGCAGCGCCGCCGACCTGGCCGGCGACCCGCAGCTCGGCGTCTACCAGCTCGCCGCCCGCGCGGGCGCGTTCGCCGACGCGGTGGGCGAGGAGGCGCCGCTCGGCGGCGCCGAGCTGGTCTGGCTGCGCAACGAACGCAAGGGCGGCGTCCCGCAGGTGCAGCGCCAGGAGGCGCTGCCGCCGGGCGAGGACACCTGGGCGGACACGATGATGAGCGGCGTCGCCGACTCGGTGCGCGACGAGCGCTACGCCGCCCGGCCCGACGACGACTGCGACCGCTGCCCCGTGCGCGGCGCGTGCCCGGCGCACCCGGCCGGCGGGCAGGTGGTCGAGTGACCGCCGTCGTCGACGCCGTCCGGGCCGCCGTCCCCGAGGAGACCGGCCGGTACCTCGACGCGCTGCTCGGCCTCACCCTGACGCCCGAGCAGCGGGCGGTCGCCGCCGCGCCGCGGGAGCCGCTGCTCGTCGTCGCGGGCGCCGGCTCCGGCAAGACCGCGGTGATGGCCGCGCGGGTCGTGCACCTGGTGGCGTTCCACCGGATGCCGGCCTGCCAGGTGCTCGGCCTGACGTTCACGAACAAGGCCGCCAACGAGCTCGCCACCCGCGTCCGCCTCGCGCTGCAGCGCCTCACCCACGCCGCCGTCGTGGACGTCGACCTGCTGGACGACCTGCCGACGGTGGCGACGTACCACGCGTACGCCGCCGGCGTCGTGCGCGACCACGCGCTGCGAATCGGCCGCGAGCCGTCCGCCGAGCTGCTGACCGAGGCGACCCGCTGGCAGGTGGCCGGGCGCGTGGTGCGGCGCGCGGCGGGGTCGTTCCGGCACCTCCGGTGGAGCCCGTCCACCGTCACCCAGAAGGTGCTCGCGCTCGACGCCGAGCTCTCCGAGCACCTCGTCCCGGTGGAGGCGGTGCGGGCGTTCGACGCGGCGGTCGCCGCCGAGGCCGAGGCGGCCGAGCGGGCGATCGCCGTGGTCCGGACCTGCGGCGCCACCGCGCGCGAGCGCGACGAGCTGCTGACGCTGGTCGAGGCGTACCGGCAGGCCAAGCGGGACGGCGACCTGCTCGACTTCGGCGACCAGGTGGCGCTCGCCGCGGAGATCGCCGAGGCGTCGCCGGAGGTGTGCGCGGCGGAGCGGGCGCGGTTCGCGGCGGTGCTGCTGGACGAGTACCAGGACACCGGCGTGGGCCAGCGCCGGCTGCTGCAGACGCTGTTCGGCGGCGGGCACTGCGTCACCGCCGTGGGCGACCCCAACCAGGCCATCTACGGCTGGCGCGGTGCCTCCGTCGGCAACCTCGCCCGCTTCCCCGAGCACTTCCCGCTCGCCGACGGGACTCCGGCGGCGACGCTGCCGCTGATGACGTCGTTCCGCTGCGCGGGCCGCATCCTGGCGGTCTCCAACGCCGTCGCCGCGCCGTTGCGCACGTCGCCCGGCGCCGCGCGCCGCCCGCCGGTGGACGTGCCCGAGCTGGCGCCGTGCGACGGCCAGGCGGACGCGGGGGAGGTGCGCGCGGCGGTGTTCGAGACCGTCGAGGACGAGGCGGCGTGGGTCGCCGCGTCGCTCGCCGCCGCCATCGACGCCGGTACGCCGCCGAAGGAGTGCGCGGTGCTCGCCCGGCGGCGCAGCGACTTCGCGACGCTGCACCGCGCCCTCGTCGCGGCCGACGTGCCGGTCGAGGTCGTCGGGCTCGGCGGGCTGCTGGAGATGCCCGAGGTCGCCGACGTGGTGGCGTACCTGCGCGTGCTCGTCGACCCCACCGCCAACCCCGCGCTCGTCCGCCTGCTGGCCGGCTCGCGCTGGCGGCTCGGCTCGCGCGACCTCGCCGCGCTCGGCCGCCGCGCCCGGCACCTCGCCGCGCCCGCGCGGCGGACGGCGACGGACGACCCGGACGAGGCGCTGCGCGCCGCGACCGTCGGTGTCGACCCGGTCGACGTGGTGTCGCTGGCCGACGCGCTGGACAGCCTCGGCGGCCCCGACCGGTACAGCGCGGAGGCGTACGAGCGGCTGCTCGCCCTCCGCGACGAGCTGCGCGGCCTGCGCCCGCTGCTCGGCCAGCCGGTGGTCGACGTGGTGTCCGAGATCGTGCGGCGCACCGGCCTGGACGTCGAGATCGAGGCCGAGCCGGACCGGGTGGCCGACGCGCGCGCGGCCAACCTCGCCGCGTTCCTCGACCACGCCGCGCACTTCACCGGCGTGGACGGCACGAGCGACGCGCGGGCGTTCCTCGCCTACCTCGACGCCGCCGCCGACGTGGAGAACGGCCTCGACGCGGGCGGCGTCTCCGGGGCCGACACCGTGAAGCTGCTCACCGTGCACAAGGCCAAGGGCCTGGAGTGGGACGTCGTCGCGGTGCCCGGGCTGACCGAGGGCGTGTTCCCCTCCGGGCAGGGCCGGGCGCGGTGGACGCAGCGGCCCGAGGTGCTGCCGTACGAGCTCCGCGGCGACGCCGACGACCTGCCCGCCCTCGGCGGGCTGACCAAGGCGGCGCTGGAGGCGTTCAAGGACGACTGCGGCGCCGAGAGCGACGACGAGGAACGCCGCCTCGGCTACGTCGCGTTCACCCGCGCCCGCCGCGCGCTGCTCGTCTCCGGCTACTGGTGGGGCGCCACGCAGGTCCGGCCCAAGGGCCCCTCCACGCTGCTCACCGAGGTGCTCGCGCACGGCGTCACGGTCGAGCACGCCGCGCCCGCGCCCGAGGGCGCGCCGCCGCGCAACCCGCTGCTCGCCGCGCGCACCGCCGACGTCGAGTGGCCGCGGCCGTACGAGCCGCGCCGGCTCGCCCAGCGCGAGGCCGCCGCCGGGCACGTCCGCGCGGCGATCGCCGACCCGGGCCTGGCGGTGCCGCCGCTCGCCGGCGACGAGTCGGAGACGGACCGCGGCTGGGCCGCGGAGGCCGACCTGCTGCTGGACGAGCTGCGCGCCGCCGCCCGCGCCGAGCGGCTCGTCCCGCTCCCGGCCCGGCTCACCGCGAGCCAGGTCGTGCTGCTGGCCGAGGACCCCGACGAGCTGGCCCGCCGGCTCGCCCGCCCGGTGCCGTTGCGCCCCGCGGCGCGGGCGCGGCGCGGGACGCGGTTCCACGCGTGGGTCGAGTCGCTGTACGGCGAGCGGCCGATCCTCGACGACCTGCCCGGCGCGGCCGACGACGAGATGCCCGACGACGAGCTGCGCGCGCTGCAGGAGCGCTTCCTCGCCTCGGCGTACGGCAGCCGCCGGCCGCTCGCGATCGAGGCGCCGTTCGAGCTCGTCGTCGGCGGCCGGCTGGTCCGCGGCCGCATCGACGCCGTCTACGCCGACGGCGACGGCTACGAGGTCGTCGACTTCAAGACCGGTGCGGTGCCGCGCGACTTCGCGGCGGCGTCGTTGCAGCTCACCGTCTACCGCCTCGCCTGGGCCGGCATCGCGGGCGTCGACCCGGCCGCGGTGCGGGCCGGCTTCCTCTACGTGGCCACCGACACGCTCAAGCGGCCCGACCGCCTGCTGTCGGCGGAGGAGCTGGCGGCGTTGCTGTCGGAGCCGGCGGTGGGCAGTCAGGGGGCGCTGTTCTGACCGGGCGCCGCACCGTCGACGGCCCGGACGGGACCTACGCCGCACCTGACGCCGCAGCCGGCGCTGCCCGGCCCCAACGCCGCCGGCTCGCGCCCGGCGTAGCGGCGGCGGCAGGAGCCGCGCCCGCGCGCGGCGAATCGGGGCGCGCCCGTACCCCCTCACCCAGGAGCCCCCGTTGACCCCTCGCACCCGTACCGCCGCGCGCGCCGCGGCGGTCCTCGCGGCCGCCGCCTCGGCGCTCGTCGCGGCCGGCGCGCCCGCCGGCGCCGAGCCGAGCACGCTGTCCAACGTCGTCAGCACCGCCGCCGCGAACGGCGCCGCCCGCGTCGACGCGACCTGCCACTTCGGCCCGGTCGTCCCGGACAACTTCGAGGACCAGATGGTCGTCACCGGCGTGGCCACCGCCGCCGGCGCCACCTCCGTGACGATCGCGTGCACCTGGGAGGACTGGTGGGGCGACGACTCGGCGCACGACCCGGTGACCGCCGCCGGTCCAGTCGTGGTGCTGGACGACACGCGGCCGCACTGGCGCTCGGCGGTCCGGGTGTGCGTCAGCGCGTCGGCCGTGTTCGCGACCGGCCCGGTCGTCGTGGCGCCGAAGGTGTGCGCCTGATGTCCGCCACCCGCGCCGCCGTCGCGGCCGCCGCGCTCGCCCTGGCCGCGGCGCCGATCGCGGCGCCGCTCGCGCACGCCCAGGTCACCGACGGGCCGACGCTCGTCACCGGCGCGGCGTCCGGCTCGTACCGGCTCGACGCGGCGTGCCACTTCGGGCCGATGGAGGACACCGCCGTCGAGAACCGGCTCTACGTCACCGGCGCCGCCACCGCGCCCGGCGCGCTGTCCACGACGGTGCGCTGCGTCGTCGAGTCCGGCAACGGCGTCTGGCGCGACGTGCATGGCGCGACGCTGCCCGGCCCCGCCGCGGCGGTGTCCGGGCGGCAGTACGTGTGGGTCGCGACCTACGACCGGGTCTGCGTGGAGGCCGAGGCGGACTTCGGCGACGGCCTCGTGCTCGTCGCGCCGCCCACCTGCGCCTGACCGCGCGGCCACCCGGGGGTCCGCGCGCGGCGGCTCAGCGCGCGGTCAGCCCGGTGCAGGCCCGCAACGCCTCCCACCGCCGCCGCGCCGCGGCCGCCTCGTCACCGGCGAGCGGCCGCGGCACGCCGCCGCCGATCACCGCCGGGTCCCAGCGGTACGCCCCCACCCGCCGGCCGGTCACCGTCACGGTCAGCACACCGGTCTGCGCGCCGGCCCCGCCGCGCGCGTAGAAGACGAAGTTGCCGAGCCCGTACGCCACCAGCGTCCGCTTCAGCATCCCCGCGCCCAGCAGCACGTGCGCGTGCGAGCCGACCACGATGTCGGCGCCGGCGGCGGCGAGCTTCGGCGCGATGTCGAGCTGGCGGTCGTTCGGGCAGGACCGCCGCTCGGTGCCCCAGTGCAGGTACACGACGACGGTGTCGGCCGCGGCGCGCGCCTCGCGCACCGCGCGCAGCAGCCGCTCCTCCTCGTACGCCGACGCGAGCCCCGGCTTGCCCGGCCGCGCCGTCCACGCGCCCTGCAGCGACGAGTCGAGCACGTGCGTGACGCCGAAGAACGCGAGCCGCTGCCCCTTCACCGTCGTCCGCCACGGCGCGAACGCCTGGTCGTCGTCCAGCCCCGCCCCCACGAGCGGGAACCGCGCGTCCTTGGCCGCCTGCAACGTGTCGCGCAGGCCGGTGACGCCGTAGTCCTGGCCGTGGTTGTTCGCGACCGTCACGACGTCCACGCCGGCCGAGCGCAGCGCGCGGAACGCCGTCGCCGGCGCCCGGAAGTTGTAGTCCTTGGGCGCCTTCTCGCCGCGTTCGGTGATCGCGGTCTCCAGGTTGACCATCGTGACGTCGGCGGCCGACAGCAGCGGCGTGATCGGCCGGAGCCCGCCGCTCAGCGCCGACCGCGACGCGCCCTCGAAGTGCACGTCCCCGCCGAACGCGATCGTCACGGCGTTGCCGCTGCCCGCCCAGTCCGGGCCGGGCACGCGCGGGTCGGGCGCCGCCGTCGTCGGCGCGGGCGTCTCCGTCGGCCCGGACGGCACGGCGGTGGCCGGCGCCGTGGCCGCCGGCCGCGGCGCGTCGCCCGAGGAGCACGCGCCGAGCAGCACCGCGAGCGCGAGCGCCGCCACCGGCCCCCGCGCGCCGCGCCCCGCCGCCGCGCGAGCCGCCCCAGCCCTCACTACGCCACCTCTCCCCGCCAGGTCTCCAGCACCGCCGGCAGCTCCGCCAGCGACTCGACGCGCACGTCGGCCGCGGCCGCCTCCGGCCACGTCGCGTGCACGTATCCCCAGGGCCCGCGGCGGAGGAACACCGACCGCATCCCGGCCGCCTTCGCGGGCACGACGTCGTTGTCCACGCGGTCGCCGACGTAGGCGACCTCGCCCGGCGCGCACCCCACCAGGGACGCTACCCGGGCGAAGAACTCCGGGTGCGGCTTCTCCACGCCCCACGCCGCCGACGACGCGACCACGTCGACGTCGAGGCCCTCGCAGAGCCGCTCGGACACCTCGGGCGGCTGGTTGCCGGCGACGCCGACGACGTAGCCCGCGGCCCGCAGCGCGGCGAGGCAGCCGGCGGCGTCGTCGTAGAGGTCGGCCGCGGACACCGAGTACGAGCGCCCGGCCGCGGCCCGCGCCGCCTCCGCCGACGCCAGCGAGAACGACGGGTCGAACGCCTCGAACACCGCCAGGTGGTGCTGCCGCCGCTCGATGACCGCGCCGAGCGTGCCCATGAACGTCAGCGGCGGCACGCCGTACCACTCCGCCCACTCGCGCCAGACCCGGTCCTCGCAGACGAGCGTCTCGCCCACGTCGAACACCACGGCCCCGATCACGACGCCGGCTCCACGTCCACGACCACCGCGCGGTGGTCCGACACCGGCAGCTCGACGACCTCGCCACCGGTCGCCGACCACGACGACCACGGCGACGCGAGCACGTGGTCGAGCTGCAGCCGCGGCGCGTGCGCCGGGAACGTCCGCCCCCGCACCAGCGGCGTCCACCCGGCGAGCAGCGGCGGGAGCCGGCCGGGCAGGTTCAGGTCGCCGGTGAGCAGGTACGGCCCCGGCAGGCCGCGCAGCGCGCGGACCAGGCGGCGGAGCTGCCAGGCGTTCCAGGCCGGGACGAACGACAGGTGCGTCGTCGCCACCGTCACCTCGCAGTCGCCGAGCTCCAGCCGCGCGCACACGGCGACCCGCGGCTCGTCCGCGATCCAGCGCCAGCGCGACGTGCCGGGCACCAGCACCGGCGCGCGCATCCGCGGCGACGGCGGCGGCAGCCGCAGCACCCGCCACCACTGGACCGGCAGCCGCGAGAACAGCGCGATGCCGTACGCCGCCTCACCCGGCCCCGGCGACGAGTCGGTCGCCGGATGCCACTCGCCGCCCGGCGTGCCGGCCAGGGTCGGCACGAACCGCCAGTCGACCGCCCCCACCGCCTCCGCCACGACCGCGGGCTGGTCCGCCGCCTCCGAACGCGTCTGCGCCCGGTCGATCTCCTGCAGCCCCAGCACGTCCGCGCCGAGCGAGGCGCAGGCCTCCGCCAGCCGGCCGGCCGAGGCCGTGCCGTCGGCGAGCGAGCGCCCGTGGAGGACGTTGAACGACGCGATGCGGGCCACGGAAGGAACCTACCGAGGCCCGGTGACGGAGACGCCGCCGATCCGGGCGAGCTGCCGCGCGACGTACGACGGCCGGCCGTGGTCGAGGCCCCACAGCACCGCGTGCACCGGCTGCACGACCGCGTGCGCGAACGCCCGCCGCCACAGCGCGTCCAGCGGCACGCCGTCCGGCGGCGCGTACGCCGCCAGCGCCTCCCGCGCGCCCGCCACGCCGAGGCACTGCACGAACCACGTCAGGTCCATCGCCGGGTCGCCGACGTGCGCGTCCGACCAGTCGAGCACGCCGGTCAGGCGGCCACCGGCGACGAGCAGGTTGGCCTCGCCGAGGTCCGCGTGGACCACCGTCTCGACCGGCACCGGCTCGCGCAGCACCGCGAACGCCTCGTGCAGCGCGGACACCGACGCCCACGGCAGCAGCGGCACCACCTCCGCGGTGGCCCGCCGGGCCAGCACGTCGAGGTCGAGCTTGCCCGGCGCGTCGAGCCCGAGGATCAGCGCGTCGGCCGGCTCCGTCGCGTGCAGCGCCGTCAGGAACGCGGCCACGTCGCCCGCCACCGCGGCCGCCTCGGCGCACGTCGACGGCGTGCCCGGCAGCCGCGGGTACAGCGCGTACGGCGTGCCGTCGGCCAGTGAGTGCAGCGACATCTCCGGCACGGGCACCGGCAGCCGGGGCCCGAGCAGCGCGAGCAGCCGGCGTTCGACCCGGAGGTGGTCCGCCGCCCACTCGGCGCGCGGCAGCCGGAACACCCACCGCCCGGTGTCCACGACCACGAAGTCCCAGCCGGTCTCCACGAGCCGGGCGTCCTCGAACGCGATCGCCGGATGCGCCGCCGCGAGCGTCGCCAGGTCTGCCGTCATCGCCGACGAGCCTGCCACGTCCGCGACGCAGCGCGCGCCCGCAGCGCGGCGGGCGGCCCCGAGGGGTGGCGGCCGCGAGGGTTGCTTCCCGGCCGCGCTTCCGGGAGGCTGCGGCCCCCCGCATCCCCTGTCCCCGAGGAGAAGACCTTGCGCCGCACCGCCGTCCTGGCCCTGACCACGCTCTGCGCGATCGGCGCGCTCGCGCTGCCCGCGAACGCGTCGTTCGAGAAGTGCAACATCTACGAGACGTTGAACTGGGACGGCAAGGGCACCTCGGTCAAGGTCTGCGTCAACGTCTCCGGCAGCCAGCGCGCCGCGTACCTGATCGCCACCCAGTACAACAACACCAGCATCTCCATCAACGTCTCGTCGCTGTACCTGCGGCAGTGCGACGCGTACGGGCACAACTGCATCGTCATCGCCCAGAACGCCGGCAGCGCGGGTGGCGCGACGGCGGTCGCGTTCTACGGCGACTGGAAGCCGGTGTCGTTCGGTCACACGTACATCGCGTGCGCCTCGCTGACGGCGAACGGCGACCCGTACACCAACATCTGCTCGAACTTCTGGACCAACTAGCCACGACCGTAGGCTCTCGGGCCATGACCACGGTCCGCGAGTACGTCGCCGTCCACACCCAGCGCCTCTACGACGACCTCGACGCATGGCTGCGCATCCCGTCCGTCAGCGCCGACCCGGAGCGCAAGGACGACGTGCGGCGCAGCGCCGAGTGGGCGGCGGAGGCGTTGCGGCGCACCGGGTTCGGCACCGTCGAGGTGTGGGAGACCGCCGGGCACCCGGCGGTCTACGCCGAGCGGCACGTCTCCGCCGACGCGCCCACCGTCGTGATCTACGGGCACCACGACGTCCAGCCCGTGGACCCGCTGGAGCTGTGGCAGTCGCCGCCGTTCGAGCCGACCCGGCGCGGCGACGACCTGTTCGCGCGCGGGGCCGTCGACGACAAGGGGCAGGTGCTGTTCCACCTGCTCGGGCTGGAGGCCGCGCTCGCGGCGTACGGCGAGATCGGCGTCAACCTCAAGGTCCTCGTCGAGGGCGAGGAGGAGGTCGGCTCGCCGAACTTCCCCCAGCTCCTCCGCGACAACCGCGAACGCCTCCGCTGTGACGTCGTCGTCGTCAGCGACACCGGCATCTTCGACAAGGACACGCCGTCGATGTGCGTCGGGATGCGCGGCCTCGTCTACGCCCAGCTCGACGTCTACGGCCCCGACGTCGACCTGCACAGCGGGTCGTTCGGCGGCGGCGTGCCCAACCCGGCGACCGAGCTCGCCCGCCTGGTCGCGCGGCTGCACGACGACGACCGGCACGTCACGATCCCCGGCTTCTACGACCGCGTCGTCGCGCTGTCCGACCGCGAGCGGGAGCTGATGGCGGCGCTGCCGTTCGACGAGCAGGCGTGGCTCAAGGACGCGGCCTCGACCGCGACGCTCGGCGAGGCCGGCTACTCCACGCTCGAACGTGTCGGCGCCCGCCCCACCGCCGAGGTCAACGGCATCTGGGCCGGCTACACCGGACCCGGCCAGAAGACGATCATCCCGGCCGAGGCGCACGCCAAGATCTCGTTCCGGCTGGTGTTCGACCAGCGGCCCGAGGAGGTCGAGGAGGCGTTCCGCGCCTGGGTCGCCGGCACGCTGCCCGACGGGCTGCGGCACGAGGTGACGTTCTTCGGCGGCGGCGTGCGGCCGTGCCTCACGCCGCTCGACCACCCGGCCGTGCAGGCCGCGACCCGGGCGATGGAGGAGGCGTTCGGCACCCGCGTGCTCTACACGCGCGAGGGCGGCAGCGGCCCGGAGGCGGACCTCGCCGAGATCCTCGAGGCGCCGGTCGTGTTCCTCGGCGTCGGGCTGCCGGACGACCGCATCCACTCGCCGAACGAGAAGGTGCACCTGCCGTACCTCGTGAAGGGCGCGGAGGCGGCGGCGTACCTGTGGCGCGAGCTGGCGAGCCTGCCGCGCGCGTGATCTGGTACGTCGCGTACGGCTCCAACCTGCTGGCCGAACGCTTCGCGCGCTACGTCGGCGACGTGCCGGCCGAGCAGCGGCGCGTGACGATCCCGTACGCCCGCTACTTCGCGAAGGAGCGCACCGACCGCTGGGGCGAGGGCGGCGTGGCGTTCCTCGACCCGGACACGCCGGCCGAGACCCTCGGCCGCGCGTACCTGCTGGACGAGGAGCGGTTCGCCGCGCTGCACGCGGCGGAGGGCGAGTGGTACGCGCGGCTGCTCGACCTGGCGCCGGTCGAGGGTGTCCCGGCGCGGACGTTCACGTCGCCGGTGCGGCTCCCAGACAACCCGCCGGGGCCGGCGTACGCCGACGTGGTGCGGCGGGGCGAGGAGGAGACCCGGCGGCTGTGACCGGCGCGCCCGGCTAGAGGTCGAGCCGCAGCAGCAACGGCGAGGCGGCGAAGCCGGCCCGCTCGTACAGCGTCACCGCGCGGGTCCCCGACTGCACCGTCAGCCGCGTCATGCCGCGCCGCCGGGCCTCGGCGACGACCCGCGCCACGAGCAGCGTGCCCACACCGCGGTCGCGGTGGCCGGGGCGGACGTACACGCTCTGCAGGTCGCCGTGCAGCCGCCGCCCGACGCCCGCCGAGGGCGGCCGCGGCAGGTCCGCGAGGAACGCCATCCCCACCACCTCGCCGCCGTCCTCGGCGACGAACGCCGTGTGCGTCGGCGCGTGCTCGCCGACCCACTGCCGGAACGTCTCGCGGAACGCCGGGTCGTCGGCCTCGCCCGTCTCCACGCCCCACTCGCCGCGCAGCGCGGCGAGCGCCGGCACGTCGGCCGGGCGGGCGTAGCGGATCTCCACCTACGGCCGCAGGTCGTCCGGCAGCGCCACCGCCTTGTCGGTGACCGACCGCACGACGTCGCGGGACAGGTCGTGCACCCGCAGGCCGCCGCGCCGGGCCACCCGGCGCAGCCGCTCGAACGCGTCCCGCGGCGGCAGCGACAGCCGCTCCGCCAGCACGCCGATCGCCTGCTCGACCACGACGCGGGCGGCCAGCGCGTGCTCGAGCTGGGTCACCGCGAGGCGCAGCCGCGCGACCTCGTCCAGCGGCTCCTCGGGGCGCGGCGGGCGGCCGTTCGGCGCCAGCTCCTCGTGCAGCAGGTCGGCGAGCACCATCGCGGTCGTCAGGTCCCCGTCGGCCGCGCTCTCGTCGCCGACGTGCCACCCGTCCGGCGTGCGCCGGATCACCAGCCCCGACGAGTCCTCGTCGGTGAGGTGGGCCGCCACGATGTCGGCCAGCTCGCGCAGCACGCCGACCGCCGCGTCGTCCACGCGGACGCTCGACCGGTCGATGCCGCACAGCGTCCCGACGACGGTGCCGTCCTTGCGCTTGATCGGGACGCCGACGTAGCTCTTGATGCCGAGGCGCGCGCGGATCGGCGCGCTGGCGTAGTGCACGTCGTTGTCCGCGTCGCAGGTCAGCGGCGGCGCGCCGGAGAGCATCCGGTGGCAGAACGAGTCGCTGCGCTCCGCGCGCATCCCCTCGTCCAGGCCGGGCAGCGAGCCGTGCACGCGGTCGAACGTGAACGTCGTCTCCGACAGCCCGCCGATGAACACGACCTCCAT
Organism: Mycobacteriales bacterium; assembly: GCA_036382875.1. Taxonomy (GTDB): domain Bacteria; phylum Actinomycetota; class Actinomycetes; order BP-191; family BP-191; genus BP-191. Next base: position 35,226 of record DASVPJ010000016.1, on the reverse strand, counting down.
GCCGAGCAGCGTCGCCGCCGTCGAGAGCGCGGCGTCCACGGCGGGGTGGCGCAGCGACGCGGGCATCCGTTGATCGTCTCGCATCGTCACGCGCAGCGCGACAGCTCGGCCACGACCTCGGACGGGCTGGGGTTGGTGAGGGCGGCGCCGCTCGGGAACCGGAGCGTGGGCACCGTGCGGTTGCCGCCGTTGACAGCCATGACGAACGCCGCCGCCGCCTCGTCGTCCTCGATGTTCACCTCGCGGTACGCGATGCCCTCGCGGTCGAGGAACCGCTTCAGCCGCACGCAGTAGCCGCACCAGGTCGTCGTGAACATCACGAGCTCGTCCCGCACCTCGCGCCTCCGTTCCCAGGCGCCCCCAACGCTGCCGACGCCCGAGGCATTTCCGGAATCCGCACCCGTACACGCCGTTCCTGTCACACCGTCCTGACAGACTCGGTCCATGCACCCGGACGACGTCCTCGCCGCGCTCGACCCCGAGCAGCGGGCCGCCGTGCGCGCGCTGCGGGGGCCGGTGTGCATCCTGGCCGGCGCCGGCACCGGCAAGACCCGCACGATCACCCACCGGATCGCGTACGGCGTCCTCACCGGCACGGTGCAGCCGGACCACGTGCTGGCCGTGACGTTCACCGCGCGGGCCGCGGGGGAGCTGCGCGGCCGGCTGCGCGCGCTCGGTGTCGAGCGGGTGCAGGCGCGGACGTTCCACGCGGCCGCGCTGCGGCAGCTCACCTACTTCTGGCCGCGCGTGGTCGGCGGCGAGCCGCCGCGGCTGGCGGAGTCGAAGTTCTCGCTGGTCGGCAACGCCGCCTCGCGCGCCGGCCTCGGCCGCATCGGCGGCGCCGAGCTGCGCGACCTGATCTCCGAGATCGAGTGGGCGAAGGCGCGGCTCGTCTCGGCGGCGGCGTACGAGGCCGCGGCCGCGGCGACCGGCCGCCTGGCGCCGTTCCCCGCGGACCAGGTGGCGGCGGCGTACACCGCGTACGAGGAGCTGAAGTCGCGCACCGGCCAGGTCGACTTCGACGACCTGCTGATGCTCACCGCCGCCGCGATCGAGGACCACGAGGACGTCGCCGATGAGGTGCGGCGGCGCTACCGGCACTTCGTCGTGGACGAGTACCAGGACGTCTCGCCGCTCCAGCAGCGGCTGCTCGACGCCTGGCTCGGCGACCGCGACGACCTCTGCGTCGTCGGCGACGACGACCAGACGATCTACTCGTTCACCGGCGCCTCGCGCGCGTACCTGCTCGACTTCAAGACCCGCTTCCCGGCCGCGACGGTCGTCCGGCTGGTGCGCGACTACCGCTCCACGCCCGAGGTCGTCGGCCTGGCCAACCGCGTCCTCGCCGGGTCCAAGCAGCTCGTCGCGCAGCTCCCGCCCGGGCCCGCGCCGGTCTACGCGCAGCACGACGACGAGCCGGCCGAGGCCGCGTGGGTTGCCCGGCAGGCCAAGGCGCTGCTCGACTCCGGCGTGCCGGCGTCGGAGATCGCGGTGCTGTACCGGATCAACGCGCAGTCCGAGGTCTACGAGGCCGCCCTCGCGACGGCCGGCGTGCCGTACGTCGTGCGCGGCGGCGAGCGGTACTTCGACCGCCCCGAGGTGCGCGAGGCGATGCTCGCGCTGCGCGTCGCGTCGCGGGTGGACGACCCGGCCGGCCCGGGGGCGGACCCCGGCGGCTCCGGCGGCTCCGACGGACTCGGCGCGGCCGTCCGCGACGCGCTGCGCACGACCGGCTGGTCGCCGGAGGAGCCGGCCGCCAAGGCCGGCGCCGCGCGCGACCGCTGGGAGGCGCTCACCGCGCTGGCCGGGCTCGCCGACGAGGCCGGGGCGCGGCCCGCGGGCGCGCCGTCGCTGGCGGAGTTCGTGGCCGAGCTGGAGCAGCGCGCGGCCGACCAGCACGTGCCGTCGGTCGCCGGCGTGACGCTGGCGTCGTTGCACGCCGCCAAGGGCCTGGAGTGGGAGGCGGTGTTCGTGGTCGGGCTGGTCGACGGGACGCTGCCGATCCAGCACGCCGTGACGCCAGACGAGGTGGACGAGGAGCGCCGGCTGCTCTACGTCGGCATCACCCGCGCGCGCCGCCACGTGCACCTGTCGTGGGCGCTGGCGCGCGCGGCGGGCGGGCGGCGCACCCGCCGGGTCTCGCGCTTCCTGGAGGGCGTCGTGCCGGCCGCGGCGCGCCCCGCCCCGAAGCCGTCGGCGGCGAAGAAGGCCGCGCTCGCCGCGCTGGAGCCGGACGAGCAGGCGCTGTTCGAACGGCTCCGCGAGTGGCGCCGCTCGCGCGCCACCGAGCTGGGGCAGCCGGCGTACTGCGTGTTCACCGACGCGACGCTGCACGAGATCGTCAAGCGCCGCCCGCGCGCGGTGCGGGAGCTGTCCGGCATCCCCGGCATCGGCGCGCGGAAGGTCGGCGACTTCGGCGAGGACGTCGTCGCCGTCGTGGCCGGCCAACCGGGCTCGGCCGGCCACGCCGGCCACGCGGGTCAACCGGGCTCGGCCGGCCACGCCGGCCACGCGGGCCAACCGGGCTCGGCGGGCCACGCCGGCCAACCGGGCTCGGCCGGCCACGCCGGCCACGCCGGCCACGCGGGCCAACCGGGCTCGGCCGGCCACGCGGGTCACCCGGGCTCGGCCGGCCACGCCGGCCACGCGGGCCAACCGGGAGATTCCGGGGCGGAGGGTGCGGCGTTGGTTGCGGATTCGTAACGTCGTCGCGTTGCCGCGATAAATCCGTTGCGCATCCGCGGGAGCCCCCGTATCTTCCCGACGCAACGCCAGAGCCGTGAGAGGAGGTGCCCCGTGGAGAACACGATGACCTGGACCGCGATCCGCAAGGACCGCGCGCTTCCGGCTGCCCACGGTCGCACCTCGATCCGCACGCTCGCGTCCACCGTGTGCACCAAGCAGCGCAGCCTGGTCGCGCCCATGGGTTCGTTCGCCGTCCTGACGTCGGCGTACGTCGCGGACCAGGAGTCCAACCCGCCTCGAGAGGAGTCCGGCTGACCAGCCGGATGCGCCCGACGAGGCCGCGGACTCCTACCGAGGAGACCGCGGCCTTTCTGTTTCCCGCGACTGTCACAAGGAGGTGACCTCGCAGTGTTCGGCCTGATGGAGACGGACGTCCGGACGGAGCTCCCGTGCTGGAGCTACGACCCGGAGCTCTTCTTCGCGGAGAGCCCGGCGGACGTCGAGTTCGCGAAGACGATCTGCGTCGACTGCCCGATCAAGACGGACTGCCTCACCGGGGCGCTCGAGCGGCGTGAGCCGTGGGGCGTCTGGGGTGGCGAGCTGTTCATCGCGGGCGTCGTCGTGCCGCGCAAGCGGCCGCGGGGTCGGCCGCGCAAGGAGGACGTCGCCGCATGACGTCCTCGACCACGAAGACTTCGACGAAGGAGATCACGATGTTGCTGCTCCATGAAGAGCTCGCGCGCAGTCATCAACAGCGCCTGCTCTCCGAGTCCCTGCACCAGTCCCGCGCCGCCCGGCTCCTCGCCGCGCGCCGCTGGGCCCGCAGGGCCGAGGCCGCCGGCCGGCGCGCCCGGCTCGCCGCGCTCTCGGTCTGGTGAGAACGCACCGAACGCCCCGTCCCACGAAGTGGGGGCGGGGCGTTCGGCGTGTCGGTCCCAGACCGCACGGCCCGGGAGCGGAACGGCCCGCCACCGAGAGGTGACGGGCCGCCCGCTATGCCCCCGCGAAGCCCCTCGCGGGGCGGTGCGCACGTCCCCCTCAGAACGTCGCACCGTGACGCGGCGAGCGGCCCGCGTCCCCCTCAGAACGACAGACCGCCCAGTGCGAGCCCGTAGGCTCGTTCTTATGCCGCGCCCTCATAGAGCCCTCGGCGCGATGGTGGGTTCGGTTGAGTCGGCGCCACGCTCCGACCTCGCGGCCGCAGCGGTCACCGTGCTCACCTCCTCACACCTGGACGAGGTCGTGGACCTCGTCGCGTACGCCTCGGACGACACCATTATCGTCGCCAACGCGAGTGGTTCGAGCCGGTACGGCCGAGGTGCGCCATTCGACGTGGTGTCGGTCTGCGGCCTGGACCCCCTCGCGAACGACGACCCGCTCGCGTTCACGCCGCGCGCGGCGGAGCCGGTGGCGCCGTCCAGCGCGGCCAACGCGTACCCGTTCGGCCGCGAGCGGCTCGCCTCGCTCTTCGCCGACCCCCGCGCCCCCGACGTGGTCGTCGTGCACACGGCCGGGCACTACTGGCCCGAGCGCGGCGGGCACCTCGGCGAGCACGGCTCGCTGGACGCCGTGCAGTCGCGGGCGCCGTTGCTGCTCTCCGGCGCCGGCGTCACGGCCCGCGGCGTGCTGGACGACGTGGCGCGGGTGGTGGACGTCGGGCCGACGCTCGCCCGGCTCGCCGGCGCCGAGATGCCGGGCGCGGAGGGGCGGCCGCTGGCCCGGTACGCCGAGCCGGGCGCGCGGCACGTCGTCGGGCTACTGTGGGACGGCTGCAACGCGAACTCCCTCGTCGCGCTCGCCCTCGACGGAACGTTGCCGAACGTCGCCCGCCTCCTCGACCGCGGCTGCGCGCTGCGGGGTGGCGCGGTCGCGGAGTTCCCGAGCGTGACGCTGACCAACCACACGTCCGCGCTCACCGGCGTCGGGCCCGGCCGGCACGGCATCCTCAACAACGCGTTCTACGACCGCGCGCTCGGGCAGCGGGTCGTCCCGAACGACGCCGCGCACTGGCACGCCGCGTGCGACTGGCTGCGGCCGGGGGTGGCGACGTTGTGGGAGGCGTTGCCGGCGTCGCTGCGCACGGCGTGCGTCAACGAGCCGGTGGACCGCGGCGCGGGGTACTCGACGTTCGCGCTGGTCCGCGAGCGCGGGCACCCGGACGGCGCGCGGGGGCTCGGCGGCGAGCTGCCCTCGCCGCACGACGACCCGTACACCACGCGGGCGCACGTCGCCCGCGACCCGGACTACGCGTGGAGCACCTCGGTCGATGCCCTCGGGCTCGCCCAGGTGCTCGGCCTGTGGTCGTCGCCGGACACCCGGCCGGACGTGCTGTGGTGGAACACGACGCTCACCGACACCGGGCACCACGCGGGCGGGCCGCACTCCGACGTCGCGGTCGCCGCGATGGTCGACTCGGACCGGCGGCTGGGGGCGTTCCTCGACCTCGTCGACGCGCTCGGGCTGGCCGACGACGTCGCCGTGCTGCTCACATCCGACCACGGCTCGGAGGCGGCGTCGCCGGACTGCCGCGGCGACTGGGACGAGGCGCTGCGGGCGGCGGGGGTGCCGTTCCGGGACGAGGCGTACGGGTTCGTCTACCTGGGCTGACGCGCTACCGTGCCGGGGTGGCCGAGGCGGCGTACTGCACGTGGTGCGGCAAGACCGCGCCGGAGGGCGCGCCGCCGACGTGGACCGTGCAGACGAGCGAACGCGGTCTGCAGACGTTGTGCGAGGAGTGCACGCGGGCGAACCTGCGCTCGATCGAGGCGAACCTCAGCACCGACTACTGGTAGGTCACCTCGGCGTGGCGCGCGGCTTCGCCGGCTTCTTCGCGGGCGCCTTCGCCGCCTTGCTCGCCGCCGCCTTGCCCGCCGGCATGCCCGCCGCCTGGCTCGCCGCGGCCTTCCTGGCCGCCGGCTTCTTCGCCGGGGTGCGCGCCGCCGGCTTCGGCGGCGCCTCCTCGGTGAAGCCGGGCAGGTAGCGTTCCGCGATCGTCCGGAAGTCGCCGCGGCTGCCGAGCTGGCACAGCACGCCGGTGGTGCCGGTCGAGACGCGGTGCACGAGCAGGTACGTCGGCGGCAGGTTGAACTGCCGGCCGGTCTTGTACTCCGCGCTGCGCGGGTCGCCGAGGCGGGCGCCCTGCGCGCGCAGCCACTCGCGGCTGAACGTGAACTCGTGCGTCGCGATCGACTCCAGCAGCGGGCCGAAGTAGTCGAGGACGGCGTTCGGCGGCACCTCGTGCCCCGGCCGGATGAACCCCTCCTCGCGGAACAGCGCCTCGACCTTCTCCGCGTGCCCGTCGAGGGTGTAGCGCGCGATGCGGCCGAGCGCCGGCGGCAGCCCGCCGGGCAGCCGCGCGACCGCGCCGAAGTCGATCACGCCGAGCCGGCCGTCGTCAGTGAGCCGGAAGTTGCCGGGGTGCGGGTCGGCGTGCAGCAGGCCGACCCGCGACGGTGACTCGTAGAGGAAGCGGGCGAGGAGCAGGCCGGCCCGGTTGCGTTGCTCCGGCGTGCCGTCGTTGATGATCGCGGACAGCGGCGTGCCGTCGACCCACTCCGTCACGAGCACCGTGCCGCTGTGCGCCACGACGTGCGGGATGCAGAACTCCGGGTCGCCGTCGTACGCCGTGGCGAACGCCTCCTGCGACGCCGCCTCCTGCGCGTAGTCGAGCTCCTCGGCGACCCGCGCCTTGATCTCCGCGATGAGCGGCTTGATGTCCAGGCCCGGGCTCAGCACCGAGAACAGCCGCGCCACCCGCCCGAGCTGCGTCAGGTCGGCGATCAGCGCCTTGCCGGCGCCGGGGTACTGCACCTTCACCGCGACCCGGCGGCCGTCGTGCCACACGGCCCGGTGCACCTGGCCGATGCTCGCCGCGGCCGCCGGCTTGTCGTCGAACTCGGCGAACGCCTTCCGCCACTCCGGGTCCAGCTCCTCCGCGAGCACGCGGTGGACCTGCGCGACCGGCAGCGGGGGAGCGGAGTCCTGCAGCTTCGTCAGCGCGGCGCGGTACGGCTTCGCCAGCTCCTCGGGCAGCGCCGCCTCGAACACGCTCATCGCCTGCCCGAGCTTCATCGCGCCGCCCTTGAGCTCGCCGAGCACGCGGAAGATCTGCTCCGCCGTGCGCTGCTGCAGCTCGGTCGCGACGACCTCGGCCGGGCGCCCGCCGATCCGCTTGCCGAGGCCGAGCGTGGCGCGGCCGGCGACGCCGAGCGGGAGCGTGGCGAGCTTCGCGGTGCGGGTCACCGCGCGGCGCGGGATGTCTGCCACGGGCACATCATCGCCTGCCCCGCGCCGCTCAACACCTCGGGGCCGCCCGCGCCTCCCTCCCGGCGACCCGCGCCGAAGTTCCGACGTCCCGCCCTGCCATCCCGCCCGCGCCGCCGGCCCGGGGCGCGCCGCGCTGTGCCGCGCCCGTTGCGGCCCCCGGCGCGGCGCGCGACGGCCCGCCTCCTGCGGCGCCCGGCGCGGCGCGCGGCGGCCCGACCCCTGCGGCCCCCGGGGCGGCACCGCACGGGCAGTCCGGGTGCGCCGTCCACGGCCGGCGCCGCACCGTCCACTCCGGCAGCCGCAGCTCGATGGTCGCGTCCACCGCCCGCGCCAGGCCGGGCGCGGCGAGGTGCGAGAGCACCTGCCCCGCCGCGAGCGCCGCCACCCCCGCGGCCAGCGTCACGTCGCAGGCGACCACCCCCTCGTGCCGGTCCGAGGCGAGCTGCGCGGCCAGCAGCGGCCAGTCCGGGTCACGCGCGGCGCGGTGCAGGTCGTGGCAGCGCGGGCACGACGTCCGGCCCGGCACGACGAGCGGCCCGACCGCGCCGTACGTCTCCCGCACCCCCGCCACCAGGTACGACAGCCCCGCCGCCCCGAGCACGTCCAGCACCGCCGCGGGCGGCACCAGCCACCCGTCCGCAGCGACCACCGCGAACTCCGCCGCCGCGCAGTCCGCCGCGTCTGGCGGCCGCAGGGCGCCGTCCACCGACGCCGCGCCCGCGCGCCGCGCCGCGTCCATCGCCGCGAGCGCCCGCGGCTGCCCGTCGTCCTCCGGCAGCACGCCGCCTGGGACGGCGTCGCCCGCCTCGGCCACCCGCTCGTCACGGATCGCCACGTGCCCCACGCCGGCCGCGCCGAGCAGCGCCGCGACGAGCGAGCCCACCCGCCCGGCGCCGACGACGAGCACCGACGCGGCGCGGCGGCGTTCGAGCTGCGCCACGCCCTCGCCGGGGGCCGTGGCCAGCAGCGTCAACGACGCGAGGTCCGGCGCGAGCCGCGCGCGCTCGGCGGGGTCGAGGCGCTCGGGCCGCGCGTCCGCGTCGTCCAGCGCGGCGACCGAACGGAGCAGGTCGAGCAGCCCGCGTACGTCGTCCTCCCGCGTCCCCGCGGTGGCCGCGGCGGCCACGACCTGGCGGCGGTCGCGGGTGCCGTCGAGGAGGGAGAGGACGTTGGCGGCGGGCTCCGTGAGGCCGTCCAGTACGAGGCCGTGCTCGGGGTCGGCACCGAGCTGGACGGTCGCGTCGCCGCGCCACAGGCGGCGCATCGCGGGCTTGAGGACGGGTCGCAACGGGCACCTCGCGTCGTTCGGGAACGGGAGGTCCCGACTGTGGCATCTCGGGCCGCCTGTGGATGACGGCTGTCCACAGGCGCCGTCGTCGGTTCTTGTCACACCCGGGGTGTGGGGTCCGACCGGAACGAACCCGACGAAGGAGGTGCCCCACGATGACCGCGATCCCACGGCCGCTCCGACGGTGCCGCTCGCCGTAGCCCGCGGCGACGCACACGAGTACCGCCGAGCCGCGGGCGCCGGAGGGCGCGAAGGCTCGGAGGGCGCCCCCAGGCGGCGCCCCGACGCGTCGACGACGGGAATGTGCCGTCCGGTCGCGGCCGAGGCCGGGCGGCGGGTTGCCCGCGAACGCCACGACGGCGGCGTCCGTGGTGGACGCCGCCGTCGAAGACGTCGGGTGCGCCGCCTGGGCGGTGCGGGTAGCGCCTGGCATGGCGCCGGGTGGCGATGCGCCGCGAACGACGGGCGTTGCGCCGGCCGCCGGCGGGTGGAGCCCGCCGCGGTGGTGCGGTGCGCGCGTCGCGCGACTGGATCGTGCGTGGTGCTGCGTGGTGCTGCGTCGTGCTGAATCCGGTGGTGCGTGCGCGTCAGGCCTTGCCGAGGATGCGGTTCATCTTCGTGCCGCAGACGGGGCAGGCGCCCTTCGCCATGCGGCGGCCGTTGTCCGTCGTCGTGATCTCGCCGTCGAACTCGCGCTTCTCCTTGCACTTGACGCAGTAGCCCTCGTACTTCTCGGCCACGGTGCTCCTCCTCGGGGTCGGTGCCGTGAGGGCGAGCGTATCCATACGCGCGTCGATCATGCGCGAGGCGCGTGCGGCGTGGCGACTACGCAGCGTGACTGGCAGCCGGGCGCGGCCCGTCGGCCAACCGGCGCTCGGCCACGCCGGCGACTCCGGAAGATGCCGCCGGAGCCGCCCCGCAACGCACTCGGGCGGCCCGCCGGAGCGGACCGCCCGAGTACGGGTGGCGCGTGGTGGTGCGTGAGCGGCTAGTCCTCGTCGGCCTCGCCGGCACCGCCGGCGGAGCCGTGCTTGCCCTTGCCGTGGCCCTTGTCGGCCTTGCCCTCCTTGGCGGGCTTGCCGTGGCCCTTGCCGGCGTTCTCCGGCTTGCCGTGGGTCTTGGCCTCGGCGGCGGGGAGCGCGTCGGCGGCCGCGGCGACGGCGGCGCAGAGCTCGTCCGCACCGGCCTGCGACGAGAGGTCGAACGCGCCCCACGGCGTGGTCAGCGTGTCGCCGTGCGCGGCGGCCTTGACGTAGTCGCCGTGGCGGGCGGGCGCGCCCTCGACCGCGAGGAGCGGGTCCTGGCCCTTGGGCGCGCACTTGGCGACGGTCGACACGATCGCGCCGTGCTCGCCGCCGTCACCCTCCTCGGACTCCTCCGCGTCCTCGGACTCGGAGGCGGACGGCGACGGGGCGGCGGACTCGCAGTCGGCCGGCTCCTCCGACGGCTCCACCGACGGCTCGACCGACGGCTCCACCGACGGCTCGACCGACGGCGCGAGCGTCGGCTCGGCCGACTCGACGACGTCACCGGACGGCGCCACCGACTCGACCGGCGCGACGGACTCGGCCGACGTCGCCGACTCGACCGGCGTGACCGACTCGACCGGCGTGACCGACTCGACGGGCGCCACGGACTCGCTCGGCGCCGCCGTGGTCTCGACCGGCGTCGACGGGCACGCCTGCGTGACGGTGTCCTCCGACGACGCGCTGAACGCGCTCTGGATGCCGCGGCTCGACGCACGGAGCGCGACGGCGACGGGGTTCGGAACGTCCGCGCCGGCCGCGTTGGCCACGGCCGGGGCGACACCCGCGAGCACGACCGCGGCGCCGACGGAGCCGGCGACCCGGCGGACGACCCGGACGCGCCACGTCACGGCCGGAGCCGCCGTGGCGCCCGCCGGGGAAGCCGCCGAGGCGGCGGGAGTGGAGTCGGACATGGGACGTACCTCCGAAAGCGTCAGGTGCCCGGCGAAGCCGCCGGAACAGGTGGCGCGGACGGGCCCCCGCCGGTCCGGTGCTCCCGTTGTCTGGAAGCGTGCTCCTGATGTGCTTCGGCCGCCACGCATGGCCCGCTTTAGCGAACCGCGCTGCGCCGTTCGGGTGAGAACTCCGCGGCACGCGGCGCAGGGACGGCCAGCGGCAGGACGAGGACGAACGTCGACCCCGACCCCAGCGCGGAACGCACCAGGACATCCCCGGACATCGCGCGCGCGAGCTGCCGCGCGATGTACAGGCCGAGCCCCGTGCCGGACGTCGTCATGGTCATCGGGTCCTCGACGCGGTGGAACTTGTCGAACACCGCCTCGAGCTGGTCGGCCGGGATGCCGCGCCCGCGGTCGGTGACGGTGACGCGCGCGCAGCCGTCGTACGACCCCACGACGACGTCGACCTGCGACGTGGCGGGGGAGTACTTCAACGCGTTCGAGATCAGGTTGCCGAGGACCTGGACGGTGCGCAGCGGGTCGCACGCGGCGAGCAGCGGCGCCTCGGGCAGCACGACGTGCAGCCGCGCCGCGTCGGCGGCGAAGTCGCCGACGGCCCGCTTGGTCAGCGCGACGACGTCGGTCGCCTCGACGGCGACGTCGTGCGAGACGGACTTCGGCGACGAGATGCGCGAGGCGAGCAGCAGGTCCTCGACCAGGCGGGCGAGGTGGTTCACGCGGTCGGTGATGATGTCGAGGCACTCGTTGCGCTTCTCCGGGGTCATCCGGTCGCCGCGCCGGCGCAGCAGGTCGGCGTAGCCCTTGATCGGCGTGACCGGCGTGCGCAGCTCGTGCGAGACGGTCGCGATGAAGTCGGCCTTGAGCCGCTCGACCTCCCGCTGCCGCGTGACGTCGTGCACGATCACGACGTCGCGGACCAGCCGCCCGTCGTCGAACAGCCCGGCGTGCGAGCACCGCACCCACCGCTGCTCGCCGTCCGGCCGGACGAACGCCATCTCCTCGTCCCGCCGCGGGGCCTCCGGCGTCAGCGCGAACGTCGCGGCGAGGGGGTCGACCTCCGCGCCGTCGTTCGAGACGCAGCGCACCAGCTCGGCGAACGCCCCGTGCGCCTCGTCCTCCGGGACGCCGGTCAACGCCGCCATGGCCGGGTTCCACAGCAGCACCCGGCCGCCGTCGTCGAGCACCAGGATGCCGTCGGACGAGTGGTCCACGACGACCTTGAGCTTCGAGGTCTCCTCGACCACGCGCTCCAGGTGCTCGGCGCCGCGCAGCGCGACGGACAGCGCGGAGGCCAGCGGCGTCAGCAACGCCGCGTCCGCCTGGTTCAGCGTGCCGCGCGAGTCGGTCGCGAGCGCGATGACGCCGAGCCGCAGCCCCTCGGCCTCCAGCGGCGCGATCAGCGCCGCGCCCCAGCCCTCCGGCAGCACGTCCGACACGAGCGCGGCGCCGGCGCCGGAGACGGCGCGTTCGAGCAGCGCCACGTCGGCCGTCGTGGCCTGCCGCCGCTCGGCGCCGAGCGCGGACACCTCGACGGCGACCGGCCACGCCGCCACGCCGACGTCGAGCACGACCCGCGCCCGGTCCGCGCGGAACGCCCCGCGCGCCGAGCGCAGGAACGACTCCACCAGCGCGCCCGCCTCCAGCCGCCCGACCAGCGCCTGCGACAGGTCGAGGAGCTGCGCCGCGCGCTCGGTCTCGGCGGCGCGCTGCGCGGCCGCGCGGTACGCGTACGTCAGCGCGACCGCGGGCAGCGCGGTGAACGGCAGCAGCGTCGGCGCCGCCTGCCCGACCGCGACGGCGACGGTGCCGAGCGCGACGTTGCCGACCGCCATGACGCCGGACAGCCGCCAGTTCTCGGCCAGGACGGCCCGCACCGGAACGCCCTCCACGACCGCGAGCACGCGGGCCAGGCAGAGCAGGTTCACCGCCGCGAAGCCGGCCGTGCCGAGGCAGAGCCCGAGCACCGACCGGGCCGCGAACGGCGCCGCGCCCCCGCCGACGAGCCGGAACGCCCCCACGAGGACCGCGGTCGACAGCGCGTACGTCCCGAGGTTGAACGCCGCCTTCACGGCCGGCCGCCGCCGCACCGCCGAGGCGACCGCGAGGCCGAGCACGGCGACGACGACGGCCCAGGCCGGGCCGAGCAGCAGCGCGTCGACGACGACCGCCGCCTCGAACAGCGTCAGCTCCTCGGTCGACTCGCCGTGCCGCAGCCGGACCGCGGTCAGCTCGCCCACGGCGGTCAGTCCGAGCAGCGCGAGCGCGAGCGTCCACGACGAGGAGCCGCCGCCGAACACCCCCGCCACCAGCGCCAGCGCGCCGGCGCCGAGCAGGTCCACCCCGGCCACCACGAACGCCAGCGCCCGCGGCATCCCGAGGACGGTGGCCCGCCGCGCGGCGGGCGGCAGGGCCACCGGCGGCGCGGCGGCTACGGCGGACACGGCGTCACGACCAGTCGGCGGCGCACCACGCGCGGCCGGCCCAGGCGCGCCCGGTCCAGGCGCGGGCGGACCACTCGGCCTCGGCCCACGCGCGGCCGGCGAGCTCCGTCTCGGCCCACGCGCGGCCGTCCCAGGACTCGGACCCCGCCCAGGCGCGGCCGGCCCAGGCCCGGCCCGCCCACGCCCGGGCGACCCACGCGCGCGCCGCCCAGTCGTCGGAGACCCACGCCCGCGCGGCCCAGGCCCGCGCCAGCCACTCGTCGGAGGTCCAGGACGTGCCGGACCAGGAGTTCGCGGACCAGGAGTTCGCGCGCTGCCACACCGCGGTCGCCCAGGCCCGCGCGGCCCACGCCCGCGCCTCGGGGCCGAGCAGCGCCCAGGCGCGGGCCGCGGCCTCGAGGTCGGCGGCCGCCCAGGCGCGGGCCAGCTCGGCGAGGTTCGCCTCGTCGTCGTCCGGCGCCGGGCGGTACGCCCGCCCGCCGCGCGCGTCGGCCGCGTACGCCGCCGCGACGTCGAGCCCGCCGGCGCCGGCCGCGTCCGGGTCGGCCAGGCCGGCCGCGCCGTACGCCGTCGCCGTCAGCAGCCCCTTGACCGCGTCCGGCGTCAACGACGGGCGGGCGGCGAGCAGGGCCGCGACGGCGCCGGACGTGACGGCGGTCGCCATCGACGTGCCGGAGCCGCGGAAGTACGTGTCGCCGACCCGCGCCGACGGGTTCGCGACGTCGATCGCGCTGCCCGGCGCGCGCAGGGACAGCAGGTGCGCCCCCGGGGCGGCGAGGTCGGGCTTGGCGACGCGCTGCGGCGCGGGGCCGCGCGAGGACCACGCCGGCACGGTGTCGTCGGACCGCGCGGCGGTGCCGTTCTCGTCGGCGGCGCCGACCGTCAGCAGCGTCGGATCGACGCCGGGGGAGGCGATCGTGCGGGCGTCCGGGCCGTCGTTGCCCGCGGGCACCACGACCACGACGCCGCGCCGCCACAGCCCGCGCAACGCCGTCGTCAGCGGGTCGAGCTGGTACGGCAGCGGGCTGCCGGAGGCGAGCGAGAGGTTCAGCACGCGGACGTCGGGCTGCAGCGCGACGACCTCGAGGCCGCGCAGCACCAGCGAGAGCGACGTCGTGCCGCTGCCGTCCGCGACCTTGACGTCCACCACGGACGCGCGCGGCGCGACGCCGGTGGTGCGCCCCGCGACGAGCCCGGCCATGAACGTCCCGTGGCCGAACGCGTCGCCCGGGCCGGTCCCGGTCACGTCGTAGCGGCGCGCCACGGTCACGTCCGCGCCCGGCGCGACGCCGGTGTCGACCAGCGCGACGGTCGTGCCGGCGCCCGCGCCGTCGGCGACGCCGAGCGTGTCGCGCACGGTCGACGCGGCGGCCGGGTCGGCCGACAGGCCCGCCACCCGCAGCGCCCGGTCCTCGGCGACGAGCGCGCCGGGCACGCGGGTCCCCGGCCGGACGCGCGCCACCACGCCGCCCGCGAGCGGCAGGCGGGCCACCACCTGGCCACCCGCGCGCAGCACGGCGGTCTCGGCGGCGCCGGACCCGGCCGGGGAGGTCACCACGACCTGGCGCGCCGCGGGAACGGGCGCCACGACGGCGAGCGCGGGAGCGGCCGCGGCGCACGCGAACGCCGCCGCGAGGGCGGGAGTACGGCGCATCGGGGCCTCCGGCGGGTCGTTCCGTCCCCTCATGCGTCGGCCGGGCGGCACGCGGGTCGGGTCACCCACTCGGGTGAGGCTCCGCGGGGTGTTTGCCTCCAGCAAGCGCGGGTAAGGCTGCTTCCAGCACAATGGTGCTAGCAACTGCAAGCGCCGTTCCGGACCCACCCCCAGAAGGAGGTGACGGTCCTCGCGCCGTGCCCGCCGCCGAGGGGGCGCGGCCGCCCGCGCGCGACCTCTCCGAGGCGCGTACGTCCGCGTGGACGGGGCGCCGCCGGGGACGCCGACGCATGACCCGACTCCTCTCCCGTGAGCGCCGCTACCGCGGCAAGCACCGCGCGCCGTCCCGCTGGCGCCGCACCGAGGCCACGACCGCCGCTCGCGTCGACCTCGCCCCGCACGAGCCCCGCGGCACCCGCCGCCCCGGCGCGCTGCGCACCGCGCGCGCCCGCTGGCGCCGCCGCGCCCCCTACGCCGCCGCCGGCCTGCTCGCCCTCACCGGCGCGGTCAGCTCCGGCACCGGCCCCCGGGCCGCCGCGCCGGTGCCCCTGGCCGTCGCGGAGAGCGTGGCGCCCGAGCCGCGCACGTTCCGGCCCGCCGCGGTACGCCCCGCGCCGGTCCGCGTCTACCCCCGCGCCACCACCCGACCGGCCAGCCGCAGCCGCACCGTCGAGGTGGCCGGCCCCACCTACCGCGGCCGCGCCACGTGGTACGGCCCCGGCTTCGCGGGCCGCCGCACGGCCAGCGGCGAGGTGTTCCACCCGTACACCGAGCTCACCGCCGCGCACCGGTGGCTGCCGTTCGGGACCCGGCTGCGGGTGTGCCGCCGCGACCGCTGCGTCGTGGTGCGGGTCAACGACCGCGGGCCGTTCGGCGACGCCATGCTCGACCTGTCGCGGCTCGCCGCCGAACGCCTCGGCATGGTCCGGGCGGGCATCGCGCCGGTCACCGCGACGGTGCTCAGCACGCGGGTCGTACGCTCCGCCGCATGACCGACACGCCGCTGCGCGTCGAACGCCTCGACGCGGTCGCCGTCCTGACCCTGAACCTCCCCGACCGCCGCAACGCCATGACGGCCGAGCTGACCGAGGCCTGGACCGCGGCCGTCGCGGCGCTGCGCGCCGACCGCGAGGTCCGCGCGGTCGTCGTGACGGGGGAGGGGAGCGCCTTCTGCGCGGGCGGCGACCTGTCGTGGATCGGCGAGTCGCCGGACCTGAGCGTGATGGCGCTGCGCGAGCGGATGCTGCCGTTCTACCGGGCCTGGCTCGCCGTGCGGGACCTCGACGTCCCGGTCGTCGCCGCGGTCAACGGCGCCGCCGTCGGCGCCGGCCTCTGCCTCGCGCTGGCCTGCGACCTGCGCTACGCGAGCCCGGGCGCGACGTTCTCCGCGCCGTTCGCCCGGCTCGGGATGCACCCCGGCATGGCGGCGACGTACCTGCTGCCCGAGGTCGTCGGCCTCGCCCGAGCCCGCGAGCTGCTGCTCACCGGCCGCCGGGTCACCGCGGCCGAGGCGCTGGAGATGGGCCTGGTCAGCGGCGTCGCCGACGACGTGCGCGCGCACGCGCTGGAGGTCGCCCGCGGCATCGCCGACTCGGCGCCGATCGCGGTGCGGCTCACCAAGGCGGCGCTCGCGTACGCCGGGCACCACAGCATCGACGCGGCGCTGGACTGGGAGGGGCTGGCGCAGCCGGTCACCATGGCCAGCGCGGACCTGCGCGAGGGGCTCGCGGCGCAGGCCGAGCGCCGCGCGCCGCGCTTCACCGGGGCCTGAGCCGGAAAGGGCAAAGCCCCCGGCTGCCTCGGCACCACTCGCCTTCCCCTTGCGGGTGGTGCCTCGGCCCCCGGGGGCTTCGTCGTGGGGCAACGTAGGCGCCGGGCGAAGCGGCCGTCAACGCGCTCGGGCGGCACCCTGTGGACAGGCCTGGGGACGCGGTGTGGACGCTGTGGAGTGTCGTTGTGGACGACGTGTCGAGACCGCTGTGGACAACGTCTCCATGATCCCCAGGCACCCGCGCTGACCTGCGCGAACGCCGCCAACACCCTGTGCACCGAAAAAAGTCGCCGCCCCTGACCGGGTGCTCCGGCGTGTCGCTGTTAGCGTCGGAGCGTGGACCCGTCCGCCGTCGAGGTACGCCGCTCCGCGCGGCGGCGGCGCACCGTGTCCGCGTACCGCGACGGCGACCGCACGGTGGTCCTGCTCCCGGCCCGGATGACCAAGGCCGAGGAGGAGCACTGGGTCCGCACCATGCTGCAACGCCTCGCCGCCAAGGACGCGCGCAAGCCCGCCGGCGACGACGCGCTGCGCCGCCGCGCGCTGCTGCTGTCCCGCCGCCACCTCGGCGGCAAGGCCCGGCCGCGCAGCGTCCGCTGGGTCACCAACCAGCACGGCCGCTGGGGCTCCTGCACGCCCGCCGACAAGACGATCCGGCTCTCGCACCGGCTGCGCGACATGCCCGACTGGGTCGTCGACTACGTCCTCGTGCACGAGCTGGCCCACCTGCTGGTGCCCGACCACTCGGCGGCGTTCTGGGACCTGGTGGCGGCGTACCCGCTCGCCGAGCGGGCCCGCGGCTACCTGCTCGGCGTCGCGGCGGGCCACCCCGGCTGGGAGACCCCGCTCCCGCCGGAGCAGCTCGCCCTGCTGTGACGGCGACCGCGCTGCGGCTGGCCGCCGCGACGCTGCGCCCCGACGCGGCGCCCCCGCCGGGCGTCGACAAGGCGGCGTACGACGCCGCGCTGCTCGCCGACTCGTTCGACCTGCTGGACGACCTGGCCGGCGTCACCGCCTCGGTCGCCGCGCCCGGCGCCACGCTGCGCGCCGCGCTGGAGGCCCTCCACACCGGCACCGGGGCGGACATCGGCGCGGTGATCGCCGGCGACGCGCCAGACCTGCCGCGGCTGCTGGTCGGCAAGCTGTTCGGTGCCTGCGAGGACCGCCCGGCCGGCGTGCTGCCGGCGAGCGACGGGCGGCTCGTCGGCTTCGCGCTGCGGCTGCCGGTGCCGGAGTGGGTGACGTTCGGGCTGGACGACGGGCTCGACGCGGTGCACGCCGCCGCCCCGCGCGGCGCGGTCGTCGTCGGCCCGGGCTGGCACCGCCTCGCCCGGCCGGAGGACGTCGCGCGGCTCGACCCCCGGCTGGAGGGCTGGCCGCACACCCGCGCCCTGCTGTCCGGCTACTCCTCCGGGTCGCGCCGCACGTAGCCGACCGGGTCGTCGAGGTCCTCGGACGACGGCAGCAGGTCCGGGTGCGCCCAGACGCCGTCGCGCGCCTCGACCCCGCGCTGCTCGCGCAGCCAGCGCCACACCGTCGCCGCCTCCCGCAGCCGCCGCGGCCGCAGCTCCAGGCCGACCAGCGTGGCGAACGTCTGCTCGGCCGGCCCGCCCGACGCCCGGCGGCGGCGCATCGTCTCGCCGAGCGCGGCGGCGTTGGGCAAGTGGTCGCCGGCGGCGGCGCCGACCACGTCGTCCACCCACCCCTCGACCAGCGCGAGCGCCGTCTCCAGGCGGGCCAGCGCGGCCGCCTGCTCGGGCGTGCGCTCGACGGAGAACAGCCCGCCGCCGAGCGCCTCCTGCACGGACTCGGGGTTCGACGGGTCGATCGAGAGCATCGCCCGGTCGATCGCGCTCGTGTCGATCGCGATGCCGGCGGCGTACGCCTCCACGGCCGCGACGACGTGCCCGCGCAGCCACGGCACGTGCCCGAACAGCCGCTGGTACGCCGCCTCGCGCAGCGCCAGGTACAGCCGCACCTCGGCGGCCGGCACCTCCAGCCCCTCGCCGAACGCCGCGACGTTGCGCGGCAGCAGCGCCGCCTGCCCCTGCGTCCCGAGCGGCAGCCCCACGTCGCTGGACGTGAGCACCTCGCCGGAGAGCTGCCCGAGCGCCTGCCCCACCTGCGCCCCGAACATCAGCCCGCCGAACTGCCCCAGCACGCCCGCCAGCGGTCCGGCCTGCTCGCGCACCTCCTCGGGCAGCGCGTCGCCCATCGCCGCGACGACCTTGGCGGCGACCGGGTCGACCAGCTTCGCCCACTGCGCGAGCGTCGACTCGACCCACGCGACGCGGTTCCAGGCCAGCGTCGTCCGCACCCCGGTGGGCAGCGTGGTCAGCGGGTCGAGCCACAGGTCGGCGAGCCGCAGCGCGTCGCGTACCTCGGCCGCGGCCGCGTCGTCCACCCGCGCGTCGTCGGCCGCCGCGGCGGCCGTGGCGACCTGGCGAGCGAGGTCCCAGTTGACCGGGCCGCCGGACCAGGACATCAGCTTCTGGATCTCCGCGAACAACGGGATCTTCCCGGCGAGGTCGTCGGGGCCTCCTCCGGGGGAGAATCCGAACGGCAGGTCGCTCATGCCCATCACCGTAACCTCGGGGGGAGCCCGATGACCCGGCGGAACCGTCCGCCCTCGGCGAACGCGCCACGCGTCGTCGCGGTGACCGGCGCGGCCGGGAGCCTCGGCACCGGCGTGGTCCGCCGGCTGGCCGGCACCGTCGGCGAGGTGATCGCGATCGACGTCGACCGCGCCCCCGAGCTGCCCGGCGTGCGCCGCCGCGTGGTCGACGTCCGCGACCCGCTGCTCGCCCGCGAGATCCAGGGCGCGGACGCCGTCGTCCACCTGGCCGGCCTGCACCACCCCGACGTCGCCCCCGCGGATCGGCGCGCCGCCAACGTCCGGGGCACCGCCAACGTCCTCGAGGCGGCCTCCGCCGTCGGCGTGCGGCACGTCACGCTCGTGACGAGCGCGATGGTCTACGGCGCCTGCGCCGACAACCCGGTGCCCCTGGACGAGACCGCGCCGCTGCGGGCGGAGCGCGACGACTCGCTGGTCGGCGACTTCGTCGAGGTCGAGCGGCAGGCCGAGTCGCACCGGCACACAGACCCGGGCGTGCGCGTCGCGGTGCTGCGCCCGGTGACGCTGGTCGGGCCCGGCGCCGACTCGGTGCTGACCCGGCACTTCGAGTCGCCGCGGCTGCTCGTCGTCCGCGGGTCGGCGCCGTTGTGGCAGTTCTGCCACATCGCCGACCTGGAGGCGGCGTGCGTCACCGCCGCGCTGAACGCCCTCGACGGCCCGTACGACGTCGCGCCCGAGGGCTGGCTCACCCAGGCCGAGGTCGAGGCGATCGCCGGGAAGCGGCGGCTGGAGATCCCGCAGGCGGTGGCGTTCGGGACGGCCGACCGGCTGCACCGGGCCGGCCTCACCCGCGCGCCGGCGTCGGAGATCGCGTACCTCACCTACCCGTGGGTCGTCGCCGGGCACCGGCTGCGAGCCGAGGGGTGGCGGGCCGAGCACGGCAACGCCGACGCGCTGCGCGCGCAGCTCGCGGTGGCGTCGGACCACGTGGCGCTGGGGGCGCGGCGGGTCGGCCGCGAGGAGGCGACGCGGGCCGCCGCCGGCGCCGCGGGCGCGACCGCGGCGCTGCTCGGCGCCGCGGCGGTCGTCCGGGCCCGCCGCCGCCGCCGCTGACGCCCGCCCCGCTCCCGCCGCCCGGACGGCCCCCACTGACGCCCGCCCCGCTCCCGCCGCCCGGACGCCCCCCCACTGACGGGCGGCCCCGCCACCCCCGCTGACGGGCGGCCCCGCCACCCCCGCTGCCGGGCGGCTCCGCCACCCCCACTGACGGGCGGCCGCGGCGCCCGATTTGACCGGGTCGCTATGGTGCGGGTGTCGGTCGTTCCGTCCTTGCCAGGTGTGTGCCGTGCTGTTCCTGCTGCCGATCCCCGTCGCGCTCGTGCTCGCCCTGATCTGGGCCTCGTGGGCGAGCCGGCCCCCGCGCCCCGCCGACCCCGTCACCACCGTCGAGGAGTGGTCGAAGGCGATCCGCCTCCTCGCCCCCGAGCCCCGCGCCGCGCGCCCGGCCGACGAGCTCATCTCCGCCTAGTCCGGACATGCCACGGCGGGCGCCCGAAGGCGCCCGCCGGGTCGAACGTGCGTCAGGTCCCGATGTGGTCGAGCGGGTTCTCGATGTCGATGCAGTAGCCGATCACGCGGCCCGTGTTGTTGCGGTCCTGGCCGCCGAGGCACACCTGCGCGTCGCCGTGCGAGGCGAACGCGGGGGCGGCCAGGACGCCGAACGACCCGGCGAGGACGGCGGCGGCGACGAGACGGCGGGTCATCGGGTGGCTCCTTCGAGGCTGGGCTTGCGAGTGGTGTCGGGCACGTCGGACGGCGGGACGATCCCGTCGTCCTCCGAAGGCCCCTGCTGCGTGCAGCGCACGGTGCCGGCCGAGGGGAGGCCGAGGCTGGTGCAGCTCACCTGGTCCTGACTGACCTGAACGTTCTGGAGGCCGAGCGGGTTGTCCGGGAGGTCCGGCCCGACCGTGATCACCGCGCCCTTGAATGTCTCCGCGGGGTGGAAGCACGCGAACCCCTGGCAGACGTGCACCGGCGGGAGCGGGACGGCCGGCGCGACGTAGGACGAGGTCCCCGCGCGCTCGCCGGCGTGGGCCGGGACCGCGCGCCGGACCTTGGCCGCCGCCACCGGCTGGGGCGACTCGACGAGCGCGGTGACCTGCGTCGCGCCGCCCTCGGCCGGCCGGATCGCCACGGTGCGGCCGTCGCCGGACGAGCCGTGGATCACGGTGCCGATGCCGACCGCGACGAGCGCGGTGATCGACAGCGCGGCGACCGCGGTGGCGGGCGCCTTGACGGTGGCCTTGGCCACGCCGCGCACCTTGCCGGCCGCCTTGAGCGCGAGCAGCCACGGCGCGAACGGCGTGAGGCCGTTCAGCGGCAGCGAGCCGGTGCGGTTCTTGAACTCCGCGCGCAGCGCCTTGCGGCCGCGGTGCAGGAGCGAGCGGACGGCGGGCTCGGTGATGCCGAAGCGCTCGGCGATCTCCTCGTAGTGCAGCCCCTCGACCTCGCGCGCCCACAGGATCGCGGCCTGGCGGGTCGGGATCGCCTCCAGCGACTCCAGCGCGGCCCGCGCCTCGTGCCGCGCCACGACGACCTCGGCGGTGTCGCGACCGAGCCGCGCCGTCTCGGGGACGTCGGGTACGGCGACCGAGCGGCCGCGCACGCGGACCCGGTCGATCACCAGGCGCTGCGCGACGACCGTCGACCACGCCATCAGCTCGTCCTCGGTCGCGAACGACGCGCGGTGCTGGTAGGCGCGGAGCAGCGTCTCCTGGGTGATCTCCTCGGCCTCGCACAGGTCGCCGATGCGGCGCATCACGAGGCGGCGGAGGCGGCTCTCGTACGACCTGACGAACGCGTCGAAGTCGACGTCGTGCGCCGGGGCCGGGGCGAGCCGAAGGTGGGGCCGGGCCGGGACGTCGTGAGCCGGCTCGGGGAGATGAGGCTGGGTCGTCACAGTGACCTCTTCCGGGGGCGTGCTGGGAAACCCTGCCTAACTCAACGCGGAAGTCGCGCGAGGGTTTCGCTCGAACTGCGTTGACCAGTGTGACACGCACCGATCTGGGGGTATACCTCCCGGTTCGGGCGTTCCGGGCCGGCTGGGCGGCCCGTGCGGTCCGAGCGGGGCCGCGACGCATCCGGCTGGGCGGATCGCGTCGCGGCCCTTCTCGTCCTCCGGGGCCGCTCAAGGGACGCCACGCGGCTGCCGACGCTCCAACGGCAGGCATCACCACCCACCGAGGGGACCCGCTGTGGAGCACGTCGTCTTCTTCACCGGCGCGGACGGCGCCGCCCAGTTCCGCCGCACGCCGTCGCTCGAGGAGGCCGTTCGCGTCGTCGAGCACCTCCGCAACGTCGAGGGCGTCGAGGACTCGCGCGTCTACGCGCTCGCCGAGGTCCCGCTCGCGTTCAAGACGGTGTACCGCGTCGAGATCGCCGGCCAGTCCGAGGCCCCCGCCGCGCCGCTGCCGCCGATGCCCCCCATGCCGGAGATGCCGGAGCTCGGCGTCCCCGCCGCGGAGGCGCCGGCCGCCGAGGAGCCGGTCCTGGCCGCCGTGCCGAGCGAGCCGTTCGCCGCGGAGCCCGCGCCGGAGCCGGTGTCCAACGGCCGCCGGGGCAACGGCTTCTTCGCCCGCTAGCCCTCAGCCGAGGCCGGACAGGCCGCGGTAGATCGCCGCGCCCACCAGTCCGGCCGCGGCCAGCGTCAACGTCAGCAGCAGGAGCGCCGACCCGACCCGTCGGGCGGCGCTCCGCTCGTCCTGCTCCGTGGTGGCCAGCGCGCCCAGCCACGTCCCGTCGCCGGCCGGCTCCGGGACCTCCACGACCTCCGCCGGCTCGACCGCGGTGGGCCCGGCCGGCGGCGACGGCCGGACCCGGGTGGCCCGCTCCGGGCGGGGCGCCCGCGGCCGCCGCTCGCGCGCCGGGCGTTCGTACGCCGCGATGTCCGTGAGCACGACCGCCGCGCCCGCCGCGACCGCGGCGAGCAGCAACAGCAGGTCGCCGGGGCTCACGGGAGGTGAGCGTACCGACCGGCGGCTAGGGTTTCCGGCATGTCCCGTCGTGGCGCGACGCTCGGCGTCTCCCTGTCGCTCGCCGCGCTGCTCGGCCTCGGGGGCGCCCAGGTCCGGGTGCCGTACGTCGGCCTCGGCCCCGGACCCCTCTACAACACCCTCGGCAGCACCCCCCAGGGCCGCCAGCTCATCTCGGTCGCGGCCGACCACGACCACCCCGCGAAGGGCGAGCTCGACCTCACGACCGTCAACGTCTACTCCGAGCTGACCCTCGCCGACGCGATCGGCAAGTGGTTCGACGGCGACTTCGCGGTCGTGCCCCGCGACCTGGTGTTCCCCAAGGACCAGACGCCCCAGGAGAACGAGGCCGAGAACGTCAAGGCCATGCAGGAGTCGCAGGACCACGCCAAGGCGACCGCGCTGTGCGAGCTCGGCACGCCGATCACCGCGCGGATCGTGGTCGAGGGGCTCCAGGCCGGCGGCCCGGCCGAGCGGGCGGGGATGCGCAAGGGCGACGAGATCAGCGAGATCGACGGCAGCCCGGTCGACTCGATCTGCACGATGCGCCGCCTCACCGGCCTGCGGAAGCCCGGCGAGACGATCGCCGTCACGGTCCGCCGCAACGGCGCCGAGCAGTCGTTCCGCGTCACCACCCGCGCCGACGACCCCGGCCCGAACAACCGCCCGCTGCTCGGCGTGGAGCTCGTCCCACGCGACCAGAAGGACCCGTTCCGCATCGAGATCGCGGTGGACGACGTCGGGGGGCCGAGCGCCGGGCTGATGTTCGCGCTCGGGATCTACGACCGCCTCACGCCCGGCGACCTCACCGGCGGCAAGGTCATCGCCGGCACCGGCACGATCGACGACGAGGGCAACGTCGGCGCGATCGGCGGCATCCAGCAGAAGATCATCGCGGCGCGCGAGCACGGCGCCCGGTGGTTCCTCACGCCGGACGGCAACTACGACGCCGCCGCGGCCGTCCGCCCGGACGGGCTGACCCTCGTCCGGGTGAAGACGTTCCGGGAGGCGCTCGACGCGGTCCGCGCGATCGCCCGCAACCCGTAGCCGTTTCGGCCCTTCCGCCCCACCCGTCACCGTACGATCCGGCCATGGACGCCGCGGTGCCGTTCGCGCTCGTCGCGGCGGTTCAGCTCCTCGCGCTCGCGGCCTCGCTGGGGCTCGCGGTGGCGGGGGGCGCGGCGGCGTTCCGGCGCGGCTCCCGCACCCTCCTCGTCACCGGCGGCGTCCTGCTCGCCGCGTCGCACGGCCTCACCGGCGCCCTGCTCGGCGACGCGGGCGGCGACCAGTTCGCGCTGCTGCGCGCCGGCGGCTACGTCCTCGTCGCGCTCGCCGCGTCGGGCGTCGCGCTCGCGCCGGTGCCGCCGGTCGTCGTGCCGATCGGCGCCGCCGTACCGCCCGCCGCGGCGGCCGCCGTCGCCGCGCTCGCCGCCGCCGTCGCCAGCCTGCGGACCCGCCGGCCCGGCGCGCGGCTGCTCACCGCCGCGCTCGTGCTCTCCGCGGCCACCGAGGCGCTCGCGCCGGCCGCGCGGACGAGCACCGGCGCCGCCGTGGCGCTGCTCGCGGTACGCGGCGTCGCGAGCGCCGCGCTGCTCGCGTTCGTCGCGCGGCTCATCGAGACCAGCCTGCTCGGCAAGGTCGTCGCGGCGATCCTCTCCGGCGTCCTCGTGCTCGCCCTCGGCACCGCGCTCGTCGTCGGCTCGGTCGCCACCGGCTCGCTCGACCGCGACAGCGAGACCCGGCTCGCCGACGTCGCGCGCGGCCAGGTCGACATCCTCTCGGCCGAGAAGCAGACCTCGCTCGAGCTGGCGCAGGTGCTCGCCGGCTGCCGCCCCGGCGACGCGACGTGCGCGCGGCTCATCACCTCCACCACCTCGCGGTCCACGATCGCCGGCTTCGTCTGCGGCCAGGGCAACGCCGACTGCCGGAAGAAGCTCCCGGCCGGCGCGTCGTTCCCCGGCCTCGACGACCCGGTCGCGCTCGCCGCGCTCGTCCGCAGCGCCGCCGTCACCGAGGTGCTCGGCACGACCGACCAGCGCCGGGTCGCCACGCTCGACGTGCTGCTCGGCGCGCAGCCGGGTCTCGTCGCGCTCGGCGTCGCGCCGCTCTACGTCACCCCGCCGAGCGGCCCGCGCAAGCCCGACTACGCCGCCGTCTACGGCGTCCGCGTCGACCAGGACCGGGTCACCTCGATCGGCGACGCCACCGGCTTCGGCGCCACCCTCTACGTCTCCGGCCGCCGCGTCGCGTCGACGCTGCCACCCCGGCGCGCCGCGCTGCTCGACGCCGAGCTGCGCCGGGTCGGCGACGCCGTGACCGGTGGCACCGGCGTCTCCGTCCCCGCCGAGGGGTCGCGGCCGGGCGTGCGGTTCGAGCCGGTCCGCAGCGAGGACGGCACCGTCGCCGGCGTCCTCGCCATGTCCGCCGAGTCGAACGTCATCCTGGCCACCCAGCGCCGGGTCCTCACGTCGCTCTTCCTCGGCACCGTCGCCATCGCGTTGCTCGTCGGCGTGCTCGCCGTCGCGCTCGGCCGGCGCATCGTCCGTCCGGTCACCGAGCTGACGCTGGCCGCCTCGCGGGTGCGCCGCGGCGACCTCGACGTGCGCACCGACGTGCACGCGAACGACGAGCTCGGCGTGCTGTCGCGGACGTTCGACGCCATGACGTCCTCGCTCGCGCAGTCGAACGAGTCGCTGCGCCGCGCCGCCGAGGAGGAGGCCGCGCTGCGCGGCCGCCTGGAGACCGTCCTCGACTCGATGGGCGACGGCCTCGTCACCACCGACCAGCGCGAGCGCGTCACGGCCGTCAACCGCGCCGCCCGCGACCTGCTGGCGGTCGCCGACGAGAGCGCGCTGCTCGGCCGCGACGTCGGCGAGGTGCTGCGCTCGCCGGCCGGCGAGTCGCTGCTCGACGCGCGGGCCGGGCTGCTCGCCCGCGACGGCGCGCCGCCGGTGCACGTCGCGCTGGAGACGGCACCGTTGCGGGGCGCGGCGGGCCACGTCGTCGTGCTGCGCGACATGACCCGCGAGCACGAGGTCGAGCGGATGAAGACGGAGTTCCTCTCCAACGTCAGCCACGAGCTGCGCACGCCGCTCACGCCGATCCGCGGCTACGCCGAGATCCTGCAGCGCCGCCCCGACCTGCCGGAGGAGAAGACCGCGATGTACGCCGGGTCGATCCTCGAGTCCAGCGTCCGGATGTCGCGCGTGGTGGACCTGCTCGTCGACGTCGCGTCGCTCGAGGCCGGGCGCGTCGTCCCGCAGCGCGTGCCGGTGCGCGTCGGCACGTTCCTCGACGACCGCATCGCCGCCTGGCGCAAGCGCGAGCCGGGGCGGGAGTTCCGCCGCCGGGTCGCCGCGAAGCTGCCCGACGTGCTGATCGACCCCGCGTGGGTCGGCAAGGCGTTCGACGAGCTGGCCGACAACGCCGTCAAGTACTCGGACAAGGCGGTGACGTTCGCCGCGACGCTGTCCGAGGACGGGCGGCACGTCCGGCTCACCGTGCGCGACGCCGGCGCCGGCATCCCGGACGACCGCCGCGCCACGCTGTTCACGCAGTTCGAGCAGGTCGACGGCTCCTCGACGCGCTCCGTCGGCGGGCTCGGCCTCGGGCTGTCGTTCGTCCGCCGGGTGGCCGACGACTTCGGCCTCGACGTCGTGGTCGAGTCCACCCTCGGCAAGGGGAGCGCGTTCTCGCTGGAGGTCCCCGCCGTCGCCGGGTCGCCGCGCCCGCGCGCCACCACGCGGCCCCGGGGGCGGAGCCGGTGAGCGCCCGCCGCGACGCGCAGCTCCGCGTCCGCGCACTGCACCCGCCGCTGCCGGTGCTGTTCGCGCTGCTGCGCGAGCCGGGGCCCGACCGCGACGCCGCGCTGCTCGCCGCGCTGCGGTCCGCCGACGGCTGGGAGGCCGTGCAGCGCTTCGGCGACCCGTGGTGCCCGAGCCCCGGCTGCTACGGCCGCGACGGCGCCGTCCTGACCGGCGCCGCGCCGCCGTTCGCCGACGACTGCAACTGCTCCGTGGAGCCGCGCGCAGTACGTTGAGCGGCGTGGCCATCCCCGCGCTGAACGCGCGTTCCACCCTCCTCGGCCGGGTCGTCGGCGGGCTGCTCGTCGCGGTCGTCCTGCTCCTCGTCTTCACCCAGCTCTACACCGACCGGCTGTGGTTCGGCGAGGTGGGCTTCACCGGGGTGTTCGACACCGTGCTGCGGACGCGCGTGCTGCTGTTCGTCGTGTTCGGGACGCTGATGGCGCTGGCCGTCGGCACCAACCTCGTCGTCGCGTACCGGCTGCGGCCGCCGTTCCGCCCCGCGTCGCTGGAGCAGCGCAACCTCGACCGGTACCGGCAGGTCGTCACGCCGCTCGCGCGCTGGCTCATCCTCGGCATCTCGCTGGCCGCCGGACTGCTCGCCGGCATCGCGGCCGCCGCCCGCTGGCAGACGTGGCTGCAGTGGCGCAACGCCGTGCCGTTCGGCGTCAAGGACCCGGAGTTCGGCCGCGACATCTCGTACTTCGCGTTCACGTACCCGTTCCAGCGGCTCGTCGTCGGCTTCCTGTTCACCGCGCTGACGCTGTCGATCGTGGTCTCCGCCGCGACGCACTACCTCTACGGCGGCATCCGGCTGCAGACCCGCGGCGAGCGCGTCGTCACGGCCACCCGCGTGCACCTGTCCGTGCTGCTCGGCCTGTTCGTGCTGCTGAAGGCGTACGCGTACCACCTCGACCAGTTCGGCCTCGCGTTCTCCCCGCGCGGCAAGGTCACCGGCGCGTCGTACACCGACGTCAACGCGCAGCTCCCCGCGCTCAAGGTGCTCACCGTCATCGCGGTCATCTGCGGGCTGCTGTTCCTCGCCACGCTGTTCCGGTCCGGCTGGGTGCTGCCCGGCACCGGGCTCGGGCTCATGCTCGCGTCCAGCCTCGTCGTCGGCGGCCTCTACCCGCTGGCCGTGCAGCAGCTCCAGGTGAAGCCGAACGAGATCCAGCGCGAGGCGCCGTACATCAAGCGCAACATCACCGCGACGCGCGCGGCGTACCGGCTGCGCACCGGCGACGACGTGACGTACACCGACTACGACGCGCAGCCCAAGGTGCCGGTCGCGCAGATCCGTGCCGACCGCGACACCGTCGGCAACGCGCGGCTGCTCGACCCCAACCACCTGCGCGACGCGTGGGAGTCGCTGCAGCAGATCCGCGGCTACTACGGCTTCCCCGACGACCTCGACATAGACCGGTACGAGGTCAACGGCCGCACCGTCACGTACGTCGTCGGCGCCCGCGAGATCGACCACGGCGGCCTCGCCACCAACCAGCGCAACTGGATCAACGAGCACCTCGTCTTCACCCACGGCAACGGCCTCGTCGCCGCGCCCACCAACGCCGTCGACCCGCAGGGGCAGCCGAAGTTCGAGCTGCGCGACATCCCGCCGACCGGCACCATCCGCATCGACGAGCCGCGCATCTACTACGGCGAGCGGGCGCCCGCGTACTCCGTCGTCGCCACCTCGCAGCAGGAGGTCGACCGCCCCGCCGCGGCCGGCACCGACACCGTCACGACGTACACCGGCAAGGGCGGCGTCGGCATCGGCTCCATGCCGCGGCGGCTGCTGTTCTCGCTGCGGTTCCGGTCGCGGTACCTGCTGCTGTCCGGCGCCCTGGAGTCGCGGTCGAAGATCCTGTTCGTCCGCGAGCCCCGTGACCGCGTGCGCAAGGTCGCGCCGTACCTCGAGCTCGACCAGGACCCGTACCCCGCCGTCGTCGACGGGCGCATCGTCTGGATCGTCGACGGCTACACCACCTCGAACGGCTACCCGTACTCCGAGCGCGTCGACCTCAACGCGCTCACCGCCGACGCCACCGGCGCGGCCCAGGCGGACCGTTCGATCAACTACATCCGCAACTCCGTCAAGGCCACCGTCGACGCGTACGACGGCACCGTCACCCTCTACCGCTGGGACGAGCAGGACCCGGTCCTCAAGACGTGGGAGCGGGCCTTCCCCGGCACCCTGCGGCCGCGGTCCGAGATGTCTCCGGGCCTGCTCGCGCACGTGCGCTACCCCGAGGACCTGTTCAAGATCCAGCGCGACCTCATCGCGAGCTACCACATCGACGACCCGGCCGAGTTCTTCCGCGAGGAGGACTTCTGGGCCGTGCCGACCGACCCGTCCGGCCGCCGCGCCACCACCACCAACCAGGCGCAGCCGCCGTACTACCTGTACGCCAAGTTCCCCGGCCAGACCGCGCCGGCGTTCCAGCTCACCTCGCCGCTGACCGCCCGCAGCCGCCCCAACATGGCGGCGTTCGTCACCGTCTCGAACGACCCGGAGACGTTCGGCCGGTTCTCCGTCCTCCGGCTGCCGTCGAACACCGCCATCCAGGGACCCGTCCAGCGCGCGGGCACGTTCCAGGCCGACCCCGGCGCCTCGCAGGAGCTCACGCTGCTCGGCCAGGGCGGGTCCGAGGTCGTGCTCGGCAACCTGCTCACGCTGCCGGTCGGCGGGACGTTCGTGTACGTGCAGCCGGTCTACGTGCAGTCCACGCAGAGCGGCGCGGGCGGCAAGATCCCCGAGCTCAAGCGGGTCTTCGTCGGCTTCGGTGACCAGATCGGCTTCGCGCCGACGTTCCAGGCCGCGCTCGACCAGGCGCTGACCGGCTCGTCGCAGACCCCGCCCGACACCCCGCCCGCCGGCGACCGCGAGGCGCAGATCAAGCGCCTGTCGGCCGAGGCGCAGGACGCGTTCAAGAAGGCGGCGGAGGCGTTCGGGCGGCAGGACTACGCCGAGTACGCGCGCCAGCAGGAGCGGCTGCGGAAGGCGCTGGACGAGCTGAACCGCCTGACCGCGGCCTCGCCCTCCGCGTCGCCGTCGCCGTCGGCTGGGTCGCCGTCGTCGCCCGCGCCGTCCGGGTAGCCGATTGGCGCGGGTCCGGCGGGCTCGGGTAGGATTGCCTCACCGACGCGGGGTGGAGCAGCTCGGTAGCTCGCTGGGCTCATAACCCAGAGGTCGCAGGTTCAAATCCTGCCCCCGCTACAACTGTCAGGGCCGGCCTTTCCAGCCGGTCCTGACCTGTTTCACAGGACTGGGGCCGTGACCCCGTGCTTTCCGCCCCTCAGACCAGACGAAGGCGCCGATCGCTCCGGCCGGCGGTGAGCGCCGTAGCCGCGCGGCGCGTTCCACCAGGGCTCGTTCACGCGTGCCGTTCGCACCGGCTCGCACGGCCGGGATCGACAGTGACTTGCCCGTGCGGAACGGTGGACCCGTCGCCGCGGGCCGTGCCACGGGGGTGTGGCCCTTCCGGCAAGGAGGATGCCCATGCCCAAGGCACTCGTGCTCAAGCGAGAGCCGCTCGCCGAGCTCACCGGCGACGAGCTCGCCGGCGTCGTCGGTGGCTCCACAGTGATCACCCCGGCGGTGATCACCGCGATCGTGAAGCAGGCCCTCTCCACCCTCGACACCTGCTCGTAGCTCGTACGGAGGCGGGGCGCCGATTCGGCCGGCGTCCCGTTTCTCGTGTGCGGACGTGAAAGCCCTCGAATGGCGTATCCGGGCCAATGGCGGCCACGGGTGAATCGTGCTACTTGTCGCCAATGTCCGCTCTGGAATACCGTTTCACCACCGCGGTTCTGATGGGGGCCCGCGCGAATGTCACGGGGGAAGACCATGAGCCGACATATCAACGCGCTGCTCGCGGCGCCACTCGTCACGATGGCGTTGCTGCCGGGCTCCGCCAGCGCCGACAACTTCGTCGCGGTCGACGTCGTGAGCTCGCCGAGCGCGACGGGGCCGCGGGTGACCGCCGCGTGCAAGATCGAGACGCCGGTCCTGCAGTCCGACGGCATCCAGTTCGCGATCACCGGCTACGCCACGGCGTTGAACAGCAACGTCACGCCGCTCCCGCTGGCGACGCACGTCCACTGCGCGCTGCGGACGATCTCGGGCTCCTGGGGCGGGCCATCGGGCGACCTCCCGGGCGCCGTCGCGGTGGCGGCGGGGCTGTCGCGGACGGTGCCGTTCGGCGACCTCGGCGGGCTGCACGTGTGCGCCTACGCCACCGCCTTCTACCAAGGTGGCATCACGGTGTCGTCGACGGCGTCGCCCAACTGCTGATGACCTCGACGACGCGCCCGCGCCGGCTCCTGACGCTCGTCCTCGCCGCGGCGTTCCTGCTGCCGGCCACGGCCACGGCCGCGCCGGCCGAGGCCCCTCTGACGCTGACGTCGAGCGTGGTCCTTCGGGGCACGCGGTCGAGCTCGATCGACGTGTACCTGGCGCGCCCGGTCACCTTCCGCGACGCCGACCTCTTCGACCCGGCACCGAGCGCGTTCGACGCGGACCGGGTCGGCGCGGGCTACGCGCTGGTGAGCCTGCGCTACGCGTACGACCCGCCGATGGCGGTGGGCTTCGTCGCGCCCGAGGGCGCCCGCAGCCGGCGGATCCAGCTCGCGTGGGGCGACGACCGGGCGGGACACAACGTCCTGGAGACCCTCCGCCTGCCGGCCGGTCGGTACCGGCTCTACCTCGTCACGCCGGGCGGCCCGACGACGGTCCGCCTCCGCTTTCCCGGCCTGCCGGGGGGCACCCGCGCGGTGAGCCCGCGCCGGCCGGAGACGATCGCGTCGCGCCGGGTCGACGCCGCGCCGACGACGGTCACCGGCTCGGTGCTCGCGGACGCTCGCGACGTGTCGTCGCCGCAGACGCTCACGATCGCCACGGTCGCGGCCAGGATCACCGCGCCCCGGGGCTACGACTCGTACTGGTGCGTCGACGCCGGCGCGAACCCGCCGGCGGGCCACTACCTGCCGCACTGTCTCGGCGCGGACGACGGCATCGGCGTGGGCAACGGCCTGCCGATGGTCGACTACGACTACGTCGGCCTGTCCGCGTTCGTCGGGCTGCCGCCCGGGCGGTGGGGCGTCAGCCGGTCGGTGGAGGCGGTCGGCCGGGTGGACGATCAGACGTCGTACTTCCTGTGGATCCCGATGCCGCTGGCCCGCCCGGCGCCCCTCCCCGGACGTCGCACGCTCTCGATCGACTCGCGGTCGTAGCGCCCGCGGCGGACGCGGCCGCGGCAGGAGGAGCGGCGGAGGGCGGCGAACACGTCGCGGCCCGTACCCCCGCAACACCCCCGGAGGAACGCTCCATGAAGCACCGCCTCGCGCGCCTCGCGCTGGCCGGCGGCGTCGCGCTCGTCGTGTCGGCCCCGATGACCGCGACCTCGAACGCCGCCCTGTGCAACTCGCCCCGCACCGCCGGCGCCTGCAGGACGCTGAACGCCGCGTGCGCCGCGCTCGGTACCGTCCACCCCGCGCTCGAGTGCGCGGTGGCGTGATGCGCCGCCTCCTGCTCGCCGCGGTCGTCATGGCGGCCTCCGCGTCGTTCGGCCCGGCGGCGCACGCCTGGCCGTGCGGCAACCCGAAGCTCGACGTCGTCTGCCAGGTCCCGCAGAAGGCGTGCGACGCCCTCGGCGCGGTCGACCGCGACCTGCAGTGCGCGGTGTCGGGCGGCTGACGAGCGCGACACCACCGCACCAACCCCCACCAACGAACGGAACCCTGATGAAGCGCACGTTGCACCTGGAACGCGAGACGCTCGTCGACCTCACGCCGGTCGAGCTGGCCGAGATCCGCGGCGGCGACTACACGATCGGCGACCACTGCGGCCCGCCGTTCGACACGACGATCATCACGACGATTCGCACCCGCTGACGCGAGCGGCGGCCGGCGGGACGCGGCCGTAGCATCCCGGCATGAGGATCGTGCGGAACGTCGTCGTGTTCGACGCGGCGGACCTGGAGTCGGAGAGCGCGTTCTGGGCCGGCATCCTCGGCGGGCACGTGTTCAAGGACGACGACTGGCACAGCGTCGTCGACGCCACGGGGGAGTGGCGGATCGGCGTGCAGCTCGCGCCGGACCACGTGCGGCCCGAGTGGCCCGGCGGCGCGCAGCAGCAGCAGGTGCACCTCGACCTGCACGCGGAGGACATCCACGCCGCGCACGCGGAGGCGATCGGGCTGGGCGCGACGCTGCTCCAGGCCGCGCCGGACCTCGACGCGGAGGAGGGGTTCCAGGTCTACGCCGACCCGGCCGGCCACCCGTTCTGCATCGGCTGGGGGCAGCCGTCCAAGGAGGCGCTCGCGCGGTTCGTCGCCGAACGGCTCGGGGGCAGCGGCGGCGGCGGCTGAGCGGCTATCGTGCTGCTCCCCCTACGACAAGGAGCCGTTCGTGAACCGCACGCTCTCCCTCAAGCGCGAGGAGCTCACGGAGCTGTCCGCCCTCGACCTGCGCGCCGTCGCCGCCGGCGCGGCGCTGCCGACCTCCCCGCTCGACTACTGCCTCAACACGCAGATCGTCTGCTACACCGCGGAGGCCGGCCCGTCGCGCTGCTTCTGCCCGACGGAGGCGTGATGCGCCGCCGCGTCCTCGCGCTGCGCCGCGAGGTCCTCGACGAGGTCACGCCCGCCGAGCTCGGCGAGGTGGTCGCGGGCGCGCTGCCGAGCGGGCTGACCTGCCCGGCGCTCGAGTGCCTCAGCAGCCTCTGCGAGCTGACCATGCAGCCGCGGTGCGCCTGACCTAGGTCACCCGCCGACGTACGCCGCCAGGTGCTCGCCCGTGAGGGTGGAGCGGGCGGCGACGAGGTCGGCCGGCGTGCCCTCGAACACCACCCGCCCGCCGTCGTGGCCCGCGCCGGGCCCGAGGTCGACGATCCAGTCGGCGTGCGCCATGACGGCGAGGTGGTGCTCGACCACGATCACCGACTTGCCGGAGTCGACCAGCCGGTCCAGCAGGCCGAGGAGCTGCTCGACGTCGGCCAGGTGCAGCCCGGTGGTCGGCTCGTCCAGCACGTAGACGCCGCCCTTGTCCGCCATGTGCGTGGCGAGCTTGAGCCGCTGCCGCTCGCCGCCGGACAGGGTGGTGAGCGGCTGCCCGAGGCCGAGGTAGCCGAGCCCGACGTCGGCGAGGCGTTCCAGAACGGCGTGCGCGGCCGGCGTGTGCGCCGGGCCCTCGCCGAAGAACGCCAGCGCCTCGGTGACCGGCATGGCCAGCACCTCGCTGATGTCCCGGCCGCCGAGCCGGTGCTCGAGGACCGACGCCTGGAACCGCCGCCCCTCGCACTCCTCGCACACGCTCGCGACGCCGGCCATCATCGCGAGGTCGGTGTAGACGACGCCGGCGCCGTTGCAGGTCGGGCAGGCGCCCTCGGAGTTGGGGCTGAACAGCGCGGGCTTGACGCCGTTGGCCTTGGCGAACGCCTTGCGCACCGGGTCGAGCAGCCCGGTGTACGTCGCCGGGTTGCTCCGCCGCGAGCCGCGGATCGGCGTCTGGTCCACGGACACCACGCCCAGGCCGGCGGGGATCGAGCCGTGCACGAGCGAGCTCTTGCCGGAGCCGGCGACGCCGGTGACGACGCACAGCACGCCGAGCGGGAGGTCGACGTCGACGCCGCGCAGGTTGTGGCGGGTGGCGTTGCGGATCTCGACGTGACCGGTCGCGGTGCGGGTCGCGGGCTTCAACGCCGCGCGGTAGCCGAGGTGCCGCCCGGTGACGGTGCCGCTCCTACGCAGCCCCGCGACGCTGCCCGCGTAGCAGACGGTGCCACCCTCGGCGCCGGCGCCGGGACCGAGGTCGACGACGTGGTCGGCGATCGCGATGGTGTCGGGCTCGTGCTCGACCACGAGCACGGTGTTCCCCTTGTCGCGCAGGCGGAGCAGCAGGTCGTTCATCCGCCGCACGTCGTGCGGGTGCAGCCCGGCGGTCGGCTCGTCGAAGACGTACGTGACGTCGGTGAGCGACGAGCCGAGGTGGCGCACCATCTTCACCCGCTGCGCCTCGCCGCCGGACAGCGTGCCGGACGGCCGGTCCAGCGAGAGGTAGCCGAGCCCGATCTCGGCGAACGACTCCAGGCTGTGCCGCAGCGCGGCCAGCAACGGCGCCACCGACGGCTCGTCCAGCCCGCGCAGCCACTCGGCCAGGTCGCTGACCTGCATGGCGCAGGCCTCGGCGATGTTGAGCCCGCGGATCCGGGCGGCCCGCGCGGTCTCGGCCAGGCGGGTGCCGTCGCACTCGGGGCACGTGGTGAACGTCACCGCCCGCTCGACGAAGGCCCGCACGTGCGGCTGCATCGCGTCGACGTCCTTGCTGAGCATGGACTTCTGGATGCGCGGGATCAGCCCCTCGTAGGTGAGGTTGATGCCGTTGACCTTCACCTTGGTCGGCCCGCGGTGGAGGAAGTCGTCCAGCTCCTTCTTGGTGTAGTCGCGGATCGGCTTGTCCGGGTCGAAGTAGCCGCAGCCGTGGAAGATGCGTCCGTACCAGCCGTCCATGCTGTAACCGGGGATCGTGAGTGCGCCTTGGTTGAGCGACTTCGTGTCGTCGTAGAGCTGGGTGAGGTCGATGTCGTTGACCGCCCCCCGGCCCTCGCAGCGCGGGCACATGCCGCCCTGGTAGACCGCGTCCTTGACGACCGTCTTCTCCTCCTTGCCGCCCTTCTCGGTCCTCCTGACGCCGCTCGCGACGCGGGTCGGGACGTTGAAGGCGAACGCCGTCGGCGGCCCGACGTACGGCGTGCCGAGCCGGCTGAACA
>DASVPJ010000015.1:0-31623 GCA_036382875.1 Mycobacteriales bacterium | reverse complement strand
AACCACTGGCCTCTACCGTGTCAAGGTAGCGCTCTCCCGCTGAGCTAATCGCCCGAGGCGGAGGCGAGAATCGAACTCGCGTACAGGGCTTTGCAGGCCCTTGCCTAAGCCACTCGGCCACTCCGCCAGCTCGAGACCCGCAGGGCCCCGCTGCGTACAAGGACCCCTCGGCCACGTGCGCCCGAGGGGCATCCCGTACAGCCGGGGAGTATGCCACAACGGCACCGCGGCGTTCCCGCCGGTCCGGGCGGCGGTAGGGTCGCGGTCGTGACGTCGGGGGACCTCGGTACGCCGCTCGCGGCCCCGCGCCGTGCGGGAGACGGTGCGGGCGGCCGCGCGCCGCTGCGGCGGCACCGGGGCGCGGCGTTCGCGGCCGGGCTGGCGGCGGCGCCCGGCGTCGTGTGGAGCGCCCGCGAGCTCGCGCTCGCGCTGACCTGCTCGACGTACCCCGGCTGCGGCAACGACGGCGGCCGGCTCGGGATCGCGGGCCTGGTCCTGGCGCTGTCCGCGTTCGTGCTGCTGCTGGCCGGGGTGTACGGCGCCGGCGTGGTCGTCGTCCTGACGGCGGTCGCCGTCGTGGTGGCGCTCGCGGTGGAAGGCTTCGAGGTCGCGGCGGCCGCGGTGCTCGCCGGCGTGCTGCTCCAGTACGTCCTGTCCTGGCGCCGGCCGGCCGCCGACCCGGTGCAGCCGGTCGTGCGCGACGGCCAGGCCGGCATCGCGACGGTGACCGCGGTGGACGGGGAGCGGCTGCACGTCGAGGTGGAGCCGCTGGACGGCTCGGAGCCGTTCGCGGCCGTCGTGGCGGACACCGCGCCGTACGCGCTCGCGCCGGGCGAGACCTACGCCGTGTTCTACGACCCCGCGGACCCGGCCGGGACCTGCGTGGTCCCGACCGACGTCGACTGCCTCGCCGACCCGTCGGTGCGGCAGATCGTGGACAGCGTGCTCGACGAGCCCGCGGGCGTGCCGGGAGGCGCGCCCGCGGACCCGCCGTCCGGCTAGAGCGGGCAGCCGGCGAGCGCCTGCTCGCACGCCGCGACCGCCCGGTGGGTGGCGAACTCCACCCAGTCACCGGGGCCGCACGGGTACATCACGCACTGGTAGCACCGGGAGTACACGCACTCGTCCTGCTGCGCCTGCGCGGCCGGCGCGAGCAGCGCGCCGCCCGCCAGCACCGCGGCGAGCACGATCCGCGCGCGGCTCATCGGGGCGTACAGGTCGGCGCGTCGCGCGGGACGTTCACGCACACGGTGACCGGGACGGGCTGGTAGCACGGGTAGGTCACGCACACCACCGGCGGGTTGAACGTGATCGTGACGACGTCGAGCGCCGCGGACGCGGGCGCCGTGGCGACCGCCGCGACCGCGACGGCGGCCAGCAGGCTCTTGCGCATGGCTCTCCTCGAGGGGTGAGGGGTTGGGCGGCGACACTTCGCCACGCGGTGCGCGCGTTCCTGTCCCTCAGCCCGGCACGGACACCACGAAGTCGCGGTGCTCGACGCAGAGGTACTCGGCGTACGGGTCGTGCGGCGACGCGGCCGGTGTGCGCCGAACCCCGGGCGGCGGCTCGGCGTCGAGGCGGCCGGCCACCCGCGCGCCGCGCCGGCCCCACCACCCGGCGCCGGCGCCGCGGGCCGGCAGGTCGGCGAGCGTCGCCGCGTCGAGCACCCGCTGGACCTCCGGGCAGAGCGCGTCGAGGTCGCCGGGCGCCGGGCCGCCGTCGTCGGTGACCTCGACCGCCCGGCGGGTGGCCAGGTCGAGCAGCCCGGGCGCGAACAGCACGTGCTCGCGCAGCGTCTCCTCCAGGCGCAGTGTGGTCGCCGGGTCCGGCAACGGCGCCAGCCGGCCGCCCGCGACGTCGCCGGGAGCCAGGCCGGCGCGGCCGCACAGCTCGCCGAACGCCGCCGCGAACCGCCGGGCCAGCACCGCCTCCGCGCCCGCCGGTCGGGGCACGGGCGGCGCGGCGTAGGTGGCGTCGTTCGCCAGCATCGGCCGGACGGCGGCGGCGACCCGCTCGTCCAGCAGCAGCGTCGCGAGGGCGTGCCGGCCGCGTTCGGGGTCGAGCAGCAGCACGAGGAGCACCCGCCCCTGCGGGGTCGCGCCGCGCCACCGGGCGAGCACGTCGGCGGGCGCCGGCGCGGCGTTGGCCACCTCGGCGAACGCCCCGTCCAGCGTGACCGACGTCGCGGCGGCGAGCGCGTCGAGGTCCGCCGGGGTCACGGCCGACCGTTCGACACCTTCCGGCCCGCTCCTGCGCGGGAGTAGCCTCCGCCGCGAACGCGATCAGATCGGGGGATCCCATGCGATGGCCACGTCTCGCCGCGGCCGTGCTGCTGCTCGCGCTGGCGTCCGTTCCGGCGGCGGCGGAGGAGTACGAGCACCCGCTGCGGATGGAGTTCGGCCTCGGCCGCCGCCCGCTCACCCGGACGCTGACGGTGCCGATGACGGCGAGCCCCGGGGCGAAGCCGGCGACGATCGTCGAGGACCCCTCGGTCCGCCTCGTCTCGGACCTCGACAGCGGCGGCGGCCGCGGCCAGTTCCCGTCGTCGCAGATCACGCTGTCGGCGGCCGCGATCGGCGGCACGCTCGTCCAGCTCACCGCCGTCGCGGAGCCGATGGAGCCCGAGGAGGTGCCGTACGGCAGCTACCAGGGCGTGCTGGCGCTGAGCGCGGCCGGCTTCGAGGACGTCGCGGTCACGCTGCAGATCGACCTCGACGACCGCGGCAACCCGGCCCGCACCTGGAAGGTGTGGGCCGCGCTGGTCGTCGGCGGCATGTTCGGGACGGTGGCGAAGTGGCTCAACGACACCGGCCTCGCGCTGCACCCGCTGCGCCGCCGCTTCCGCGACGTCAACGCGCAGCTCAGCGGCCTGCTCACGTCGCTGCCGGTGAAGTACCGCGCCGCGCGGACCGGCGCCGACCAGGCGATGCGCAACGGCGACGTGGCCGGCGCCGAGGCGCACGTCGCCGCGCTGGAGCAGCACCTCGACGGCGCGACCCGGCTCGCCGAACGCCTCCGCGCGCTGCGCCGCAGGCACCGCGACAACCTCGCCGCCGCCCGTTCGCGCGGCGTCGCCGGCCAGGACCAGGTGAGGCAGGTGCTGGCGGCCGAGGACGAGGCGGTCCGCGCCCTCGCGCACGCGCCGCTCTCCGGGCTGCCGGAGGCGTTGGCCACGGCGGACGTGCTCGCCGGGCGCGCCCAGCTCGTCGGCGAGGTGCTGCGCGCCGTGCCCGCCGCGGGCACCACGCCGCGCCCGCTGCGCGACGTGCTGACCAAGCTCTGCCGCGGCCGGTACGACGAGGCCGCGGCCGCGTGGGACGCGATCGACGACGCCGTGCGCGAGGGCTGGGCGGCGGCGCCGCCGGCCGCCGGAGCCGCGCCGCCGAGCGGGGACGACGAGGACGGCGACACCGCGAGCCGGCGCCGCGCTCGCGCGACCGGCCTCGTCCGGTTCGCGAAGCGGCTCTGGGCGTGGGGGCAGGCGCTGGTCATGGACCACGTGCGGCTGCTCGCCGGCGTGCTGCTCGTGGCGTTCACCGCGCTGGTCGGGTACTCGCAGCGCTACCTCGAGGACCCCGGCTTCAACGAGCAGGCGAGCAAGTACTTCGGGCTGTTCTTCTACGCCGCCGCCGTCCCGCTCGGCGGGCTGCAGGTCGTGCAGCTCCTCGGCCGCGTGTGGCCGTCGCCCGGCGGCACCGCGCGGTCCACGCCGGTGGAGGGCGAGCCGGTCGAGGAGTGAGCCGGCCGGGCGCGGAAGTCAGCCGAGCGCGGCGGCGATCCGGTCCCGGGTGAGCGCCGGGTCCACCACGTCGTCCAGCTCGAACGCGGCCGCCGCGGACAGCGCCTTGCCGTGCGCGTAGGCGAGCGCGACGAGCGCCTCCTCGCGCTCGTGGCGTTCGGCCTCGTCCTCGATCGCGGCCAGCTCCTTGCGGAACGCCAGCCGCACCGCGCCCTCCAGGCCCATCGCGCCGATCTCGCCGGTGGGCCAGGCGAGCGTCAGCCGGGCGGCGTGCAGCGACCCGCCGGACATCGCCATCGCGCCCAGGCCGTAGCCCTTGCGCAGGACCACCGTGACGATCGGCGTGCGCAGCGCGGCGCCGGCGTTGAACAGGTCGCCCGCCGCGCGGACCAGCCCGGCCCGCTCGGCGGCCGGGCCGACCATGAACCCCGGCGAGTCCACGAGGCTGACGACCGGCACCGCGACCCGGTCGCAGAGCCGCAGGAAGCGGGCCGCCTTCGCCGCCGCGAGCGCGTCCACCGCCCCGGCCAGGTTCATCGGGTTGTTCGCGACGACGCCCACCGCGCGCCCGTCGACCCGGGCGAACGCCGTCACGAGGTTGCGCGCGTGCCGCGCGCCGAGCTCCACCACGGACCCGGTGTCGCACAGCGTGCGCACGACGGCGCGGACGTCGTAGGCGCGGCGGCGGTTCTCCGGCACCACGTCGCGCAACGCCGCCTGGTCGGCGTGCGCGCCGTCCCCGCGCACCGGCAGCGTGAGGAGCGCCCGGGCGAGGCGTACCGCCTCGGCCTCGTCCGCCGCCTCGACGTCGACGACGCCGTTGGCCAGCAGGTCGGCGAGCGGCCCGATCTCGTCCGCGCGCACCGTGCCGAGCCCGGCCGCGTCGACCATCGCCGGGCCGCCCATGCCGACGTTCGCGCCGGTGACGCCGATCGTCACGTCGCAGGTGCCGAGCAGGGCGGCGTTGCCGGCGAAGCAGTAGCCGGCCGCGATGCCGACGCGCAGCGCCGGCAGCCGGGCGAACGACGCGAACGTCATCAGCTCCAGCGCCGCGACCGTCAGGTGGTCGGTGTCGCTCGGCCGGCCGCCGCCGCCCTCGGCGAACAGCACGACCGGCAGCCCCTTGCGGGCCGCGACGTCGAACAGCCGGTCGCTCTTGCGGTGCCCGGTGAGCCCCTGGGTGCCGGCCAGGACCGTGTAGTCGTACGCCAGCACGGCCGCCGGCACGCCGCCGACCCGGCCCGTCCCGGTGAGCACGCCGTCGGCGGGCGTGGTCGCGACCAGCTCGTCCAGCGGGCGCCGCGCGCGCTGCGCGGCGACGGCCAGCGCGCCGTACTCGACCCAGGTGCCGTCGTCCACGAGGTCGGCGACGTTCTCCCGCGCGGTGCGCCGCCCGGCCGCGTGCCGCTTCGCCACGGCCTCCGGCCGCGCGGCGTCGGCGGTCGCGGCCTGCCGCGCGAGCACGTCGGCCAGCTCGGGGCGCACGTCCACCGGGCGAGACTACCGGCGGGGCCAGTACGGCTCCGGCGCCGGGATGCGCGGCAGCGCCGACGCGACGCGGCCGAACCGGTCGTCGCCGGCCCGCCACGACTCGTACGCCGCGGCGAGGTCGTCCCGGGTGCGGCCGACGAAGTTCCACCACATGACCAGCGGCTCGGCGAACGGCTCGCCGCCGAGCAGCAGCGCCCGCGCCGGCTCCGGCGCGTCCACGGCGAGCTCGTCGCGGCCGGTGCCGAGGTAGGCGAGCCGCCCCGGCTCGACGACCTGCCCGTCCACGCCGGCCGCGCCGCGCAGCACGACGAGCGCGTACTCCCACTCCGGCCGCAACGGCAGCAGCGCCGGGCCGCGCAGGTCGAGGTCCACCCCGGCGAGGGGCGTGTCCGCGCGGGCGGGGCTGCGTACGCCGTCGAGCTCGCCGACGAGCACCGTCGCGACGCCGCCGCCGACGTCGGCCCGCGGCAGCTCGCCGTGGTGCTCGAACGCCGCGCCGCCGGCCGCGGTTCCGGACGGCTGCGCCACCCAGAGCTGGACGCCTTCGAGGGTCCCGCGCGCCCGGCCGGTGGACTCCTCCGCGTGCGCCACCCCGCGGCCGGCGGTCATCAGGTTGAGCTGCCCCGGGCGGACCACCTGCTCGGAGCCGAGGCTGTCGCGGTGCAGCAGCTCGCCGTCGAGCAGCCAGGTGACGGTGTGCAGCGCGGTGTGCGGGTGCGGGCCGATGTCGACGCCGCGGCCGGGGTCGACGTCGACCGGCCCCATGTGGTCGGCAAAGCACCACGCGCCGACCGTGCGCCGGCCGCGGCGGGGGAGGGCGCGGCGTACGCGGGTGGTGCCGACGACCGCGTCGCGGCTCTCGGTGACCTCCACGACCGGCGCGCTCCGCGGCGGCGGGCCGGGCGCGGGGCCGGGCGGCGCGTCCTCGGGCCTTACGGGGCCGCTCATGGCGGCACCGTACTGCGCGGGGTCCCGGCCGGGCCGGTCAGGCGGCGCTGAGGGAGAGCAGGCCGTTCGCCCGCGCGACGACGGCAGCGCGCACGTCGGCGTACGCCGCCGCGGACGTCGCGGGCGAGGGCCAGCCGTACGCCTCCAGGTCCGCGCGCGGCGTCGCCGGGTCGATTCGCAGCGGCAGCGCCCGCACCGCGTACGCCACCGCGCCCGCGACCGGCCGGCCGCCGGCGTCGAGTGCCCAGCCGAGCACCCGCCAGGCGAGCTCGGCGTGCCGCGCCTCGTCCGCCGCGATGCGGGTCAGGGCCGCGCGCACGCCGGCGTCGGTCGCGGACGCGGCGCCGGCGGCGGCGAGCGCGGCGGCGTGGCCCTCGTTCAGGCAGCCGTCGCGCAGCGCGTCGAGCGCGAGCCGCCGCAGCAGCGCGACCCGCCGCCGCGGGCCGACCCGCCGCCGGGCGAGGCGGGGGAGCGCGCCGGGCGCGTACGCCGTCCCGCCGGCGGCGTTGGCGAGGGCGTAGGTCAGCTCGGTGTGCGCGACCTCGTCGAGCGCGGCGCGGTGCGCGGCCGCGACGAGGTCGAGCGGCGCGCCGGCGGCCGAGAGCTGCAACGCCACCTCGGCGAACGCCGGCACCGAGGCGTGCTCCCCGCGCGCGGCGCGCAGCCACAGCGCCGCGACGTCCGGTGCCGCCGCCGGGGCGGGCGCGGCGGCGCCGGCCACCTCGGGCAGCAGCAGCGTTCCGCGCCGGCGCAACGGCCGGCCCGGGACCTCACCGCCGTCGGGGCCGCCGCAGGCGGCGAGCAGGAGCAGGGCGAGGGGCGCGAGCGGCCCCAGCCGGTACGCCCACCGGCGCAGCGTGGTGACCATGTGCCGCAGTGTGGGCGCGCGGGCGCGGGGCACCAAGCACGGCGCGGTCGCCGTCCGGACACGGAACGGCGTCGGCGGCCCCCGCCAGGCGCCCGCCAGGCGCCCGCTCAGGCGCCGAGCGGGTGCTCCGCGGCCCACCGCGCCGCGACCGCGTCGATGCGGTCGAACGCCACGCCACCCCGGTCGCGCAGGTGGCCGAGGAGGCGTTCGAGCATCAGCAGGCGGTGGCCGCGGCCGATCGACTGCGGGTGCATGGTGATCGTGACGACGCTGCCGGGGCAGCGGTCGTAGGCGTAGTCGAGGTCGCCGCGCCAGATCTCCTCGACCGCCGACGGCGCCGCGCCGCCGCCCCAGCGGCCGGGCACGAACTCGAACTGCGGGAAGTCGTCCAGCCCCCAGTAGACCGGCACTTCGACCAGGTCGCAGGGCTCGCCGAACGCGTAGGGCTCGTCCGGCCCCCACCGGTCGCCGAGCCGTACCCGGTAGAGCGCGGTGTCGTGGCCCATCAGCGACGAGTCGTAGGCGAAGCCGTGCTCCAGCAGCAGCGCGACCGAGTGCGGCGACATCGCCCAGGCCGGCGAGCGCCACCCGACCGGCCGGCTGCCGCAGACGTCGGCGAGCACCTCGATGCCCTTGCGGAGGACGCGTTCCTCCTCGTCGCGGGAGAGCTCCTCCGGGTTCTCGTGCACCCAGCCGTGGTGCGCGACCTCGTGCCCGGCGGCGACGATGCGCGCCATCAGCGCCGGGTACGCGAGCGCGGTGTGCCCGGGCGTGAAGAACGTCGCCCGCGCGCCGTGCTCGGCCAGCAGGTCGAGCAGGCGCGGGACGGCGACGGCGCCGAACTCGCCGCGCGAGATCGCACTCGGGTTGTTGCTGCGGCGCACCCACGGCGCCATCGCGTCGAAGTCGAACGACAGGCAGACCGTCAGGCGCGGGACGTCGGGGGCGCCGCCGTTCAGCACTTCAGGGAGAACGTGTGGTCACACGACCACGAGAAGACGCACGGGTTGCAGAGGTCGGTCGGGCCGGTGCCGGCGACGGCGGAGCGCAGCTCCTCGCCGGTCAGCTCGGTGAGGCTCTCCTTGACGAGCCGGAGGGAACGTCGGGGCATCATGACGGCTCCTTCGATGGTCGGGCGAGGCGACGAGTCTGCTCCTCGACGGCGCCGGGGGGAACCCCGGAAACGCGTCCGGCCCCGTGCCGGCCGGTCGGCGGCACGGGGCCGGTGCGCTGCGGTGCGGGTGCTACAGCGTGCAGGCCTGCGCGGTGAGGCAGGCGTCGACCGCCGACGTGCAGGTCAGCGAGAGCGTCGGGCCGTCGCAGAGCTTGCCGACGGTGAGCGCGGCGGCGCCGACGACGTCGGTGAGCTCGGCGCTGGTCAGCTCGGCGAGGGTGTCCTTCTTCAGGGTGAGCTTGCGCATCGTGGTCCTTTCGCGGGGCGCTGCTCGCGCCGGGGCGCGGAGCGGGTGGGGGGCAGGGCCGGTGCGCGCGAGGGAGCTCCTCGGGCGGGATCCGGCGTGGGCGGATGGTACCGGTTCGTCCCGCGCGGCCACCGCCGCGGCGCGCCGCCCCGGGGCCCGGCTCCGGGACGTTGTGCCCTCCGGAAGTCGGCTCGAAGTGACCATCCTGCGTTCCGGGGTCGGGGCCGATGCGCTCTCCAGGACCTACGAAGGGGTG
Organism: Mycobacteriales bacterium; assembly: GCA_036382875.1. Lineage (GTDB taxonomy): Bacteria > Actinomycetota > Actinomycetes > BP-191 > BP-191 > BP-191. The sequence continues at coordinate 22,900 of DASVPJ010000015.1, read as the reverse complement.
CATCGTGCGACTCGGAACTGTCCGGCAGGTGGGGTTCGGCGCGGCGGCGGCCGTGCTTGCGGTGGGGGTGGGCGTCGCCGCGGCGGGCGCCGGCGGCCGGGTGACGATGTGTCACCGGACGCACAGCACGACGAACCCGTACCGGCGGATCACCGTCAGCATCTCGTCGGTCAACGGCAGCAGCGCCAACGACCACACGCACCACGCGGGCGCGCCGTTCGACGCGACGTACGCGTACCCGCCGAACGCCAAGGTCTGGGGCGACGTCATCCCCGACCAGGCCTCGGGCGGCGCCGGTGCCGGGCTCAACTGGACGACGGCGGGCCGGGCGGCGTACGCCGCGGCGTGCCGGGCGCAGACGGCGCAGGAGTTCTACAACGCCGAGCGCGAGGCCGGCGTCGACCGCGACGCGATCATCGCGGACCTCGTCGACCAGCGCGCGGACGACGACGACGGCGTGGACCTGGATGACCTGACCTACACCGGCTCCGACCCGTCGCTGCCGGACTACGAGGGCCCGGCGCCGCTCCCGTCGGAGACGCCCTCGGCGGAGCCGAGCGTGGCGCCCAGCGTCGAGCCGAGCGTCGAGCCGAGCGTGGCGCCGAGCGTCGAGCCCAGCGTGGCGCCGTCGTCGGAGGCCCCGGCCGAGCCGACCGCGACCCCCGAGATCCCGCCGGTCGTCCCGCCCGTGGTCCCGCCCGTGCTCCCGCCCGTGGTCCCGCCCGTCGTCCCGCCCGTGCTCCCGCCGGTGGTCCCGCCGGCGCCGCCCGCGGTCCCGGCCCTGACGCACCGGGTCGACGGCGTCGCCTGGCTCGACCTCGACGGCGACGGCACCAGGGACGCCGGCGAGCCCGCCGTGCCGGCGCTCCCGGTCACCGCGACCGGCCCGCGCGCCGCGATGACCGGCGCGGACGGGACGTTCGCGTTCGCGCACCTGCCGGCCGGTGCGTTCTCCGTCGTCGTGCACGCGCCGCCCGCGCTGCACGTCACCCACGACTCCTCCGGCGCGCCCGACGGCGTCGCCGACCTGGTCCTGGGCAACGCCGGCGGCCACGTCGCGGTCGGCCTGGCCGGCACCGGCGCCCTGTCGGTCGCCGCGCCCGACGGTCCCGTGACGGTCCGCTGGCTCGGCCCGGACGGCGTGCTGGGCACGGCGGACGACGTCGTGCTCACGGCGGAGGCCGTGCACGGCGTGCTCGACCTGCGCGGGCTGCCGGCCGGCGCGTACGTGCTCAGCGCCGGCGGGGCGACCGTCCCGGTCACCGTGCTCGGCGAGAAGACGGTGCGGGTCACCGTGCGCGGCGCGTCGCTGCCGCGGACCGGCACCGGTACGGCGGCCCCGCTGGCCGTCGGGGTCGTGCTCCTCGTGGCCGGTGGCGTGACGGTGCTGGCGGGCGGGCGGCGCCGCGGCGCCGCGCCGCGGCGCCGCGCCGCGGCGGCCGGTCGGCTGAGGCCGCGCGGGGAACCTCGCCACCAGCCGGCCGGGCGTCACGGATCGTGAACGGCTCCGGCCCCGTGCCGACCAGGTCGGCGGCACGGGGCCGGAGAGGTGTCGAGCGGACTAGAGGGTGCAGCCCCGGGCGGTGATGCACGCGTCGATCTCGGAGCCGCAGGTCAGCGACAGCGTCGGGCCGTCGCAGAGCTTGCCGAGCGTCTGCGCGGCGGCGCCGACGACCTCGGTGAGCTCGGCGCTGGTCAGCTCGGCGAGGGTGTCCTTCTTCAGGGTGAGCTTGCGCATGGCGTTCCTTTCGGGGGAGGGGGACAGGGGGGCTCTTCGGCGGCCGCGCGGCGCGCCCCTGCTCCGGGCACGCCGAGCCGCCCGCCGCGGGTGCCGCGGCGGGCCGGCCGGAACGCCGGCTAGCGAGGCGGGATGCAGAACGGGTAGTCGGTCCAGTAGAAGCAGTGCTGCTGGACGTGCAGGTCGATCTTGTCGAGCGGGTTGGCGACCTCGGGCGTGCAGAAGCCGTAGTCGGTCCAGTAGTGGCAGGTCTCCGGCACGAGCGGGTCCGCCTGCGCGGCGGGCAGGACCGGGACGAAGGCGGCGGCGGCGAGCGCGGCCAGGGCGAGGGGTCGGGTCATGGCGGGGTAGTACGACCCCGGTGCCCGCCGCTCCTGCCGCGGCGCGTACCGTAGCCCTGCTGACCCCTCGGAACAAGGAGCCCCTCATGCGGAACCGCACCCTCTCCCTGCGCACCGACCGCCTCGGCGAGCTCACCGCCGGCGAGCTCACCTCGGTCGTCGGCGCCGCCTCCGCCCTCGCCTGCCTCACCGGCATCTGCCCCACCTGGGACTGCACCGGCTGCTACCTCACCTGCGGCTGCTAGCCGGCTACGAGGTCTCGGCCGACGGGTCGGGCGACGAGCCCGGCGGCACCGGCGCCGGCCGCGAGCGCTGCACGACCTCGCGACCGCCCAGCGGCTCGGCGAGCCGCACGGAGCGCGTCGCGGGCGGGTCCTGGCGGCGCGCGCACTCGGCGCCGGGGCGTTCGGGACGGCGCTTGTACGTCTCCACCTGGACGAGCCGGTGCCCCGCGCCGTCGCGGAGCGACTCGTCGAGAGTGATCCGGGAGAACGTGTCGCACTCGCCGTAGTACGGCACCGTCACCGTGAGCGTGCGCCCGTCCGGCGAGACGACAAGGTCCTGCCACGGGTAGCGCACCTCGACGGTCGCCTCGCGCGCGCCGGCGCGTCCCGCCGCGGGGGTCGCCGTGGGGGTCGCCGTGGGGGTCGCCGTGGCGGTCGCCGGGAGCGTGGCCGTGGGCGCCGCCGCGCGCGCGGAGGCGGGCGGCGACGTCGCCGCCACGCGGGCCGGGGCGGCGCCGCCGCACGCGGCGAGCGGGACGAGGAGGGCGAACGTCGCGATCCGGCGCATGGCGGTCAGACGCACCGGCGGGCGCGGGCGTTCCTGGCCAGCGCGAGGAACGCCGCCACCGTCACGGCCGCGAACGGCGCCAGCGGCGGCATCCCGGTCGACGGGATCGTGCGGTCGGCCCGCTGCCGCGAGCCGAGCGGGCGGCTCGGCGGGCCGGCGGGGCAGCGGGTGCGGTCGCCGCGGCGGACGGTGCCGTCGGCGGCGAGGCGCCAGCGCGTGCGCCCGGTCCGCCCGTCGAGCAGCTCGACGGCCCCGTCGTCGGCGGCGACGAGGACGCCGGTGCAGCGGCGGTCGTACCGGACGGCGCGGTCCGCGGCGAGCGACCAGGGCGCGCCCGCACCGGGCAGCGCGCGCGTCCAGGCGAGCGTGCGCGCGGACTCGACGCGCGCGCGGTCCGGCGTCACGGACACGAAGTCGTCCCCCGGGCGGCCGTCGGCGTCGTCGAGGAGCGGCGTGCCGGTGCTGCGGCCGAGGGTCCGCCCGTCCGAGAACGCGAGGACGCTGCCGTCGAGCGTCCGGACGTCGTCCCGGCCGTCGGCGTCGACGTCGCCCGCGGGCGCGACGCCGGAGCCCGGCGCCGTACGCCGCCAGCGCACCGCGCCCGCGGTGCTGCGCGACTCGACCGTGCCGCCGTTGCGCAGCATCACGGCGTCGCCGGCGACGGCTACCTCCTCGGCGGGCGCGGTCCAGCGAACGGTGCCGCCGGCGCCGTCCAGCACGGACGCGGTCGCGGCCCCGCCGTCGGCGACGAGCACGTCGCCGCCGACGCCCGTGACCTCGGCGGTCAGCGGGTCCGCCACCGCGGCGGACCACAGCGCCTCGCCGGTCTCGCCGTCGAGCGCGTCAATCCGTCCCGCGCCGCCCGCCTCCGGCACCACGAGCAGGACGTCGTCGGTGCCGTCGCCGGTCAGGTCGCCGCAGACGAGCGCGCGGGGGAGGGCGGTGCCGTCGCCGCTGGCCGTGCCCAGCGTCACCGGCTCGCCGCCGAACAGCGTGACGACCTCGACGGTCGTGCTCGCGGGCAGCGCCTCGGTGCGCGGCAGGTCCGCGTCGGTGAGCATGACGACGACGCGGTCGTGCTCGACGGCGTGCTGCACGCCGACCAGCTCGGGCAGGTCCCGCACTGTCACGGCGGCGGGCGAGGTCGTGGCGGAGCCGGTCGCCTCCCAGGACCAGGCGGCGTCCCCCGCGGCGTCGCGGGCGCGAACGGACAGCGTCACGTCGCTCACCGCCGCGGCGGGCGGCACGTCGACCGTCTCCGTCGTGGTCCCGGCGAGCGCGAGCTGCCACTCGCCGCCGGGCGTGAGGAGCGGGAGGACGGCGTGGGCGGGCGGCACCTCGTCGCGCCAGCGCAGCGCGCCGCCTGCGGCGTTGCGCACCTCGACGGCCGCGACGGACCCCCCGCCGCGGACCAGGACGAGGTCGTGCGACCCGATCCCGCCGGTGAGGTCCGGGATCACGTACGCGGCCAGCCCGCCGGACGCCTCCTGCGCGGCGGCGCGGGGGACCGGCGCGACGAGCGCGACGGCGAGCGTCGCGGCGGTCGCGGCGGCGGCGTTGCGGGCTAGCGCCATGCCGGGGCGGGGCTCCTCGTGATCGTGGCGCGGGCGCGCAGCCCGGCGAGCCAGTCGAGCCACCTGGCGTCGGACTTCTCGTGGACCGCGCGCTCCTCGGCGATGCGGCGGTCGGTGTCGTTCGCGACCAGCGGGAGCGCGGCGCGCTCGGCGTCGGTGAGCGTGACCGTGCCGACGACCTGCTCGCGGAGCTGGGTGTAGAGGTCGAACACCTCGAGGTTCGCGACGAACTGCGGGAGGCCCTCGCGCCGTGCGACGCTCTCCGCCACTCGCGCGTCCCCCGTCCCCTGCTCGGTGCCGGCGGCGACCACGTCGGGCCGCGGCGTCAGCCCGCGCCGGCGAGCCTCCCGGACGATGAGCGTCCGGTTCACCATCTGGTCGAGCAGCTCCTCGGGGGTGACGGTGAGGTGCTTCCCGGCCGCGTCGAGCAGCGTACGGCCGTATGCGACGTACTCGCCATAGGTGATGGGCTGGCCGTCGACCGTGGCGAGGACGGTGCCGGCCGCCGGGGCGGCCACCGGTCCGGCCGCGCGCGGGGCGGCCACGGGCTCCGCGCCGGCCCGCAGCGCGAGAGACGCGCCGAGCAGCGCGGCGACGGCGGCGAGCAACGCGGCGACGACCACGGCGCGCCGTACCTCCCCCCGGCCGGTGGGCCGGGGGGAGGCGGAACGGGCGATGCTCACCGGAAGCGGGCCCGGTTCGCCATGACGTGCGTGCGGTCGATCGCGGCCCAGTAGTTCGGGCGCTCGTACGGGCACTCCATGACGTCGTCCTCGTGGTTCGGGTTGTCGCACGAGTAGTTGATGTAGCGGTCGTACGCACCGAAGATGTGCGAGACCTCGTGCTGCACGATCTTCCAGTCCGTGGCCTGGTCGATGTGGATGTTCACCGCGTAGCGGCCGAGGCGGTACGCCGCGCCCGGGCTGCCCGGCTTGAAGTTCTTCGAGAAGCCGAACGCGATGTCGGCACCCGAGTAGTTCGACTCCGACGAGAACTCGGACAGGACCGAGCCGGGCGTGCGGTTGCCGGAGTACGACGACCACGCGTTGTACGACGTGGAGCGGTAGTCGATGCCGAACGTCGCCGCCATCGCGTCGTCGGCCTTCTCCAGCGAGTTGTTCGCGGCGTTGCGCCAGTTGCTGCCGAAGTGCGTGCGGTACTCCTCGTCGGCCCAGACCTTGACGTAGAGCAGGTGGGTACCGACCCCGGACGCGGAGACCGCGGCGTCGGCCGCGGGCAGCGCGACGACGGCGTCGGCCACGTCGATCTGGTTCGACACGTCGGAGTCGACCGCGAGGTTGTAGTCCGGCGCGAGGAGGGTCTCCCCCTCGTCGCCGAACGCGGTGCCGCCGGCGGAACCGACGGAGAGCACGAGCAGCGCGGCCGCCGTGCCGGCGAGCAGGCCGGCGACACGACGGCGGGCGGTACCCGCATGGGCGTGGGACATCGTTGACCTTTCGGTGTGGGGTGGATGAGAGAAGCGGGTTCCGCGCAGCGCGCGACGAGCGGAGCCCCCCCCGGGCAGCGGGCCGCGTCCGGCCCACGGACGTTCCACGGCGCCGGTGGCCGATGCTGACGAAACGTTTCGCCGGGGTGCGCGTTGGACTCCTCACGCGGCTCCGGGGGGGAGCCGCTCTGTTGGGGGGCTCCATGACTTCTCCGCCGGACGACTACGGGGACCGGCTCGCCGCCGCATGGCCTGAGGTCCAGACGCGGCTCACCCGCACGCTGGAACGCCGGGGCGCCTGCCCCGACGTGGCGCGGGACATCGCCCAAGAGGTCGCGCTGCGGACGTTCGACCGCCGCGTGACGTTCGTCGACACCGAGGACCTGCTGCGCTGGTGCAACGTCGCGGGCTCCCGCCTGCTCGTGGACCACCACCGCAGCCGGCGGCGGTGGGCGCCACCGCCCGGCGAGGAGGTCGCCGCGGCGTGGGAGCCGGGCGACCTCGTCGCGCTGCGGCTGGAGGCGGCCGCCGTGGTGGCGGCCGTGCGACTGCTGTCGCCGTCGGACCGGGCCGCGCTGACCGGCCGGGAGACCGCCTGCCGCGGCGACCGGACCGCGTCGAACCGGCTCGCCGCGCGGCGCAGCCGGGCCCGTGCGCGGCTGCGGCGGATCGTGGAGTGAGCGTTCTCGCGACCTTCCGGGCATCCCGGGCGGTTCGGGCGTAACTCCGGCACCCCCGGCGCGTTCCAAGGTGACATGAGGAAGCGCGCGGCGGTCGTCCTGGCCGTCCTGATCGGCCTGCTCGCCCCTGCCGTCCCCGCCTCGGCCGCCGCCCCGCTGACGGTCTCCGGCCGGGTGCTGGACGAGACCGGTCGCCCGGTCGCGGGCGCCACCGTGCGCACCTGGTTCAGGCTGCACCTCGAGGTCGAGGAGCCGGAGCTCGGCATCGTCGAGTCGATCTTCTGGGCGTTCGGCTGCGTCATCTCCCTCGGCTTCCTCTGCGACCGGGACGAGGACCGGACCGAGAACGTCGCCGCCGTCGCCCGGACCGACCGCAACGGCCGCTACGTGCTCCGCCTCGACGGCTACGACACGGCCTGGGAGATCGTGGGCGGCGTCGCGCACGACGTCGACGTCACCGCACCCGTGCTCGTGCGCGGCACCGCGCCCGCGACCATGACCACCGGCGCCGCGCACCTCACGCGGGCGAGCACGCCGACCCTGCCGACGTTCCGGCTGTGGCTGCGTGGGGCGAGCATCAACGCGGTCAGCCCGACCCGGCGCCGGCTGCGCGCCGGCGTGCCGAGCGTGCTGGGTCGTCCCGTCCGCCCCGCGAAGGTCTACCTCGTGCAGGGCTGGGCGCCGGTGTGGTCCTACGGCGAGGTCCCGCGCGACGTCGACGTCGACAGCCGCGTCGTCGAGGACGGCACGACGGGGACGCAGTCGTTCGTGACGACGACGGCCGGGTCCATGCGCATCGAGTACCGCTCCGGCGTGCGCCCGGTGACCAAGGCGGCGATGCCGCTGTCGCGCGGCCGGCGCTGCTACGACGGCAGCGCGCTGCTGGGCCGGCAGATCCGCGGCTGCCCGCTGACCGACGGCGACCTCGCCGAGCCGGTGTACCCGGCGAGCTCCCGGGTCGTCGTCGACCTGGAGGACCTGTCGGTGCCGGAGGCGTACGTGGTCCACGGCTGCGACGTCCTCGGCGTCGAGACGTCGATCGACGGCGAGGTCTTCCTCGGCGTGGAGACCGAGCAGCGGGAGCGCCGGGTCCGCACCGGCCGGCCCGACCTGCCCGCGCGCTACGTCCGGCTGCGGCTCGACGGCTGCGCGGCCGCGGAGGTCTCGATCTACGGGAGGCCGTACGCGCTCCCGCTGCCGAAGGCGCCGAACCCCACGGCGCCGGTCGCCGGCGCCCCCACGGTGCCCGCGACCCCGCCGGTGACCGTGGCGCCGCCGCTGACGGTGGACGTGCCCGCCGCGCCGCTCGGGATCCTGCGCCTCGCGGGGTAGTCCCGCCGGCGGGGCGCGGGCGTAGGCTCGGCGTCCCTCCAACCCCTCGAAGGAGCCCTCGTGAAGCGAACCCTCGCCGTCGCGCTGCTCGCCTGCGGCCTCGTCACCGCCGCCGTCCCGGCCGCGCAGGCGGCCCCGCCCTGCGGCCCCGGGATCCAGCTCAACTGCTCCTCCGGTGCCGGCCTGTGCCGCGTCTGGGTGGGCCAGCTCCACCGCTGCCTGGTCTGAACCGCACCCCCTCACAGGAGGAACCCATGAAGCGCACGCTCGTACTCAAGAGCGAGGTCCTCACCGCCCTCACCGACGACGAGCTCGGCGGGCTGGTGGGCGCGGCCGACGCGATCACCGGCGCGAGCTGCCCCGCCGCGGTCTGCAAGCTCTCGGTGCTGCACCCGCAGTGCCCCAGCGCGTTCACCTGCCCGACGGAGTGACCCACCCGGCCGGACCGGCCTCACCGGCCGGTCCGGCCGCGCGGGTCGTCGTCAGCGTCGCGCCATGGCGGGCAGGTGCAGGCGGCCCGACGGGTGGGCTCGCAGGCGTGCGCTGAACTCGTCGAACGTGAGCGCCGGCGCGTAGTGGAACCCCTGCGCGGACTCGCAGCCGATCGCCACGACCGCGTCGTGCTGCGACGGGGTCTCCACGCCTTCCGCCGTGACGCTCAGCCCGAGGACGTGGGCGAGCTGGGTGACCGCCGCGACGATCTCGCGGCCGCCGTGCAGGTCGCCGAGGTCGGCGACGAACCCGCGGTCGATCTTGACGATGTCGACCGGAAAACGGCGCAGGTAGTTCAGCGAGGAGTAGCCGGTCCCGAAGTCGTCCAGCGCGAGGCGCACGCCGAGGCTCTTGAGGTCGGCGAACACGGTCGCCGCGCGCGCGGTGTCGTCCAGGAAGATGCCCTCGGTCATCTCCAGGATCAGGCGCGACGGCCGCATGCCGGTGCGCTGGAGCACCCCGGCGACGGTGTCGCGGAACCCCTGGCCCATCAACTGGCGCGCGGACACGTTCACCGCCAGGTCGAGGGAGGACCCCGGGTGCTCCCGCAGCCAGCGCATGTGGTCGCGGCAGCCCACGTCGAGGACCCACGCGCCGATGTCCACGATCAACGAGCTCTCCTCGGCGAGGCCCACCATCGCGGCGGCGGGGACCGGACCGCGGCCGGGGCGGACCCACCGCAGCAACGCCTCGACCCCGGTCACGGTCCCGTCCGGGACGGACACGATGGGCTGGTACGACACGGCGAGCTCGTCGTGGGAGAACGCCGCGCGGAGGTCGTGCTGGAGCGCCTGGACCTCCGCGGACCGGTGGGCCTCGTTCAGGTCGATGACCTGGTGGGCGGCGCCACCCTTGCGCTTGGCCTGGTACATGGCGATGTCCGCGTCGCGCACCAGGTCGCGGGTGATGTCCTCGGCGTGACCGGAGAACGCCATGCCCACGCTCGCGGTGATGCTGATCTCCAGGTGCGTCGCGCCGTGGTCGTCGACCACGAACGGCGTGCCGAACGCGCTGTCGATGCGGTTCGCGAGGTCCTCGATGTCGGTGGCGGCCTGCAGGTCCTCGCAGAGGATCACGAACTCGTCACCGGAGACCCTGGCCAGGGTGTCGCCCGGGCGCAGCAACCCGGACAGCCGGGCCGCCACCGCGACCAGCAGCCCGTCGCCGATCGTGTGGCCGTACGTGTCGTTGACCCGCTTGAACCCGTCGAGGTCGGCGAACAGCACGGCGGCGTCGGAGTGCGACCGTCGCGCGCGGTCCGCGGCATGGGCGAGCCGCTGCTGGAGCAGCACCCGGTTCGGCAGCCCGGTCAGCGGGTCGTGCAGCGTGCTGGCCCGGAGCCGGTCCGCCGCGTCGCGGGCGTCCTGCCGGGCCTGCGCGTTCAGCAGGTAGGCGGCGGCCACGTCGGCGAGCGTCTGCGCCGCGGCCATGTCCTGCGGGTCGAGCGGCCCGGGCGTGTCCCGGTAGAGGTCCAGGGCGCCGAGGCGGCCGTCGTCGTGGCGGAGCGGAAAGGTGAACACGGCGGCGACTCCCGCGCCGGCGGCGGCCGCGGAGAACTCGGGGAAGTGGCGGTCGGCGCCGAGGTCCGGAACGCTGACGGCCTCACCGGTCTGGTACGCGACGACGCACGGACCGCGGCCCGACTCGCTCTGCAGCTTCTCGAACTGGAGGGCGGCGTCGTTGGACGCCGCGACGTAGTGCGGGCTCTTGCCGGGGGAGATCAGCGTCACGCCGGCGGCGGTGATCGGCAGCACGTCGACGATGCGCTCGACCAGGCGGTCCAGGATCCCCTGGATGGGGAAGTCGGTGACCATGGTGCGGGCGAACTCGCTCAGCACCTCGGAGAGCTGCCGCTCGTGTGTCATGCCTCGTCCCGGCCCGACGGAGAAACAGGGCCCGCATGGTCCGGACGGGGTCGCCTTCGTCGAAGGCGGCAGCACTGAACCTACCCGCGGCGCGTCGCCCGATTCGTGCGATTGGCCAGATTCCCGGACCGCGCGTACGGCCGGTCAGGGTCCGGTCGCTCCCGGGGGGCGGGACGGAACGGCGAGCAGGTCCAGGGCGATGCCCCCGCGGGTGACCGCGTACGCCGTGTCGGTCAGCTTGAGGTTGTGGTGACGGGCGTACTGGCGCAGTGCTTCGAACGCCGTGTCGATGTCGACCGCGAAGCGCTCGGCGAGCACGCCCTTGGCCTGCTCGATGACCACCCGGCTGTTCAGCGCGTGCTGGAGCTGCTCCGCCATCATCGAGCTGCGGTGCGCCGAGCGTCGTTGCAGGATGCCGATGGTCGCCACGTCCGCGAGGGCCTGGGCGAGGCGCCGGTCGTTCTCCGACACCGGCTCGGGCCGGGCGTGGAACACGTTGAGCGCGCCGATCGTCTGGCTCCGCAGCCGCATGGGGAGCGCGGCGACGGACGCGAAGCCGGCCGCGAGGGCCGCGGCGACGAACCGCGGCCAGCGTTCGCGCTCCGCGTCGAGGTCCCCGCTGGTGACCGCCGTGCCCGTCCGGAAGCAGTCCAGGCACGGGCCCTCGTTGGCCTGGAGCTGGAAGACCTCGAGCAGCCGGATCTCGTCGCTCGACGACGCGACGACGGCGAGGTTGCCCTTCTGGTCGTCGAGCAGCAGTCCGGCCGCGCGCACGCCGAGCAGGTCGACGCACGCGGTGGTGAGCCGGTCGAGCAGGTCGGCGACGTCGTAGTCGTCGACCAACGTGTCGGCGAGCGCGACGAAGACGTCGGCGAGCGCCTGCTCCCTGCCGGGGTCCGTGGCGACGTGGTCCCCCGATTCGTCGTCGGTCATCGATCCTCCTCGGAGAAGCGTAGGCGGCGTTCGACGACGTCGGTCGCGACGGCCACCACCGGAAGCCCGGTCGCGAACGCGCGCGCCCGCAGCATGGCGAACGCCTGCTCCGTGGTGACCCCGAGCTGGATCTGGATCATCCCCGTCGCCTGGTGCACCTGGAGCTGGAAGGTCGCCCGCGCGTCGAAGTCGTCGGCGAACAGGTCGTCCCGGCCGACGTCGAGGTCCAGCAGCGCGAGAGCGGCGACGTCGGCGGCCATCGACGCGGCCGTGAGCTGGTCGCCGTCGAGGCCGCCGCGCCGGTCGCGGTAGAGGTCCAGGGCTCCCACCCCGATGACCCCGATGCGCAGCGGGAACGCGAACAACGCGCGCACGCCGGCCGCGGTGGCGCCTTCCGTGAACGCCGGCCACTGGGCCGCCGTGACGTCGTCGGGCTCGCCGAGGTCCGGGACCAGGGCCGGCGCGCCCGAGCGCACCGCGTCGAAGGCCGGCCCCTCTCCGAGCATGAACTGCAGCTCCTCGATCCGCGCCGACACCTCGTCGGTCGCGCACACGACGCCGCGGTTGCCGGCGGCCGTGACCATGGAGATCCCGGCGCCCGTGACGTCGAGCTGCTCGACGCAGAGGGTGCAGATGCGGCGCGGCCGCCCGGCGCCTTCGGTGGCCGTCCCGGCCAGCAGCCGCGCCCAGTCCCCCGTACCGGTCATCGGAACGTCCTCGTCGTCGTTCACGTGGCCAGGATCGCGAGCACGGCGACGTCGTCCGCGAGGTCGCCGTCGCAGTGGGCCAGCACCGCGTCGATGACGGCGTCGGCCACCACGGACGCGTCCGGGCGGCTCCCGGACAGCAGGTCCCCGAGCCGGGCCTCGCCGAGCTGCTCGCCGTCGCGTCGCGCCTCGGTGGCGCCGTCGGTGTAGAGGAGGAGCAGGTCGCCTGGGGCGAGGCGCAGGTGCCACTCGGCCAGGTTCGCGTCGGCCATGCACCCGAGCAGCCCGCCGCGAGCCTCGATGGTCTCCACGCTGCCGTCGGCGCGCCGGACGAGCGGCGCGGGGTGGCCGGCCCGCACGAGCGTCGCCTCGATCCCGGCGGAGGTGACGTGGGTCGTCAGGTAGACGCACGACAGGAACCGTTCGTGCTCCCCGCGAGCGAGCAGCACGTCGTTCAGCCCGCCCAGCACCGACCGCGGAAAGGTCTGCAGGGTGGCCAGCGTCCGTACGGTGTAGCGGGCGAGCGCCGCCAGGGTCGCGGCGCGCGCTCCGTGTCCGACCACGTCGCCCACGACGATGCCCCAGCGCGCGTCCGGCAGCGGGAAGACGTCGTAGAAGTCGCCGCCGACGAGCGTCCCGCCGCGGCCGGCGACGAAGCGGGCCGCGACCTCGATGCCGGGGACGGTGGGGAGCTCGGGGGGACGCAGGCTCTCCTGCAACGTGGCGGCGAGCTCGGTGCTCGCCAGCGCGGCCTCGCGCGCGGCCTGCCGGGCCTCGGCGTTGAACAGGTACGCGGCCGCGACGTCGGCCAGGGTCTGCGCGCCGACGAGGTCCGCCTCGTTCAGGTCGAGGGGTTCCTTCGCGTAGAGCTCGAGCGCCCCGAGCTGGCGGTCGTCCAGGCGCAGCGGGAAGCTGTAGACCGCCCCGAGGCCGACCAGTGCCGCGGCCGGCGAGAAGCGGGCGAACGTCCCGTCCCGCGACAGGTCACGGACCGCGACGTGCCGGCCGGTGCGGTAGGCCTCCAGGCACGGACCCTCCTGGAGCTCCATCTGCAACGTCTCGACGCCGAGGATCATGTCGTCGGACGCGGCGACGAAGCGGTGCTCCACGTCGCTGTCCATCAGCAGGACCCCGGCACCGTCCACCGGGATGACCTCCACGACCCGGTCGACCAGGTGGTCGAGGATCGTCTGGATGGAGAAGTCGGTGGTGAGCGTGCGCGCGAACTCCACGAGCACGGCGGTCAGGCGTGGCTCGTCCACCACCACTCACTCCTCGGCACGGCAACGGAACCGGTGCCGCCGAGGTCTGGAGCAGCGCGTACCCGTCGGACTGTACGCGCGTCCGGTCGGGAGCAACCACGCCCGGCTGGCCGAGGGACGGCCCGCCGGGCGCGGCTGTGCCACCGGTCAGCGCGCGTGACGCCCGCCCGGCCGGGTCAGTAGCAGGGCACCGCCGGCGACCAGCAGCCCCGCGATCATCAGCAGCACGACCGGCGAACGGCCGGTGTCCGGCAGCGTGCCCGTGTCCCTCGTCTCCCTGACGCCGAGCACGGCCGGCGAGATCGAGTGGGTCGGTGAGCTCGTCAGCACCGTGCCCGAGACCTCGGCGCCGGGCGTCGCGCCGGCCGTCTCGCTCGCGCTCACGGAGGGCGACGCGGTCGGCGACACGCTCGCGGACGGCGTCGGGGTCGTCACCGGCAGGCAGGTGTGCGAGAGCACGAAGTCGCCCCGGGTGGTCGTGCCGTCGATCGTCGCCACCGCCCCGGTCAGGGTGTCGTCGGTGGCGGTGTGGACGACCGCGCGGTCGGCTCGCCGCCGGGGAGCACGAAGTGCCAGGCCCACGTCGACGAGGAGGGTGCGCCCGCGAGGTCGCACTCCTCGTGCTCGGCGAACGCCGATGCCTGAACGGGCACCTGCTCGCTCTTGATGCCGATGGGGTGGCAGCCAGGGCGGAGGTCCCGAGCAGGACGAGCGCGGCGCCGGAGGTGGCGAGGACGGTCAGGACATCGCTGGGGTGGAGCTTCATGGGGAACTTCCCGATCGCGGAGGAGCGGCAGGCGCTCTCCGACACCTCAACGTACGCCTGGCGGCGAGGGACCACCGGTCACCGGGTCGCGGGGGAGTCGTTCGCGCTCCGTCCCGGGAGCGCCGGGTCCGAGCCCGCGGCGGACGCGCCGCGTCCCGGTCGGGATGGAGAAGTGGAGCGGACGACGGGATTCGAACCCGCGACCCTCACCTTGGCAAGGTGATGCTCTACCAGCTGAGCCACGTCCGCACGTGCGGGGTGAACTGTACCGTCCGCTCCTGTCCGCCTCAAACGCAGATCCGGGAGGTACGGTGCCGAGCCGCCCCACCGACCCGCGCTGGCCCACGGCCGCCGCGTGGCTGGCCGCCGGGCCGCGCGCCGGCAGCCGCCCCGACCTCGCGGTCCTCGGCATCCCGACCTACGCCACGTCGATCTCCGGCAGCGGCGCGCACGCCACGCCGAACGCCGTCCGCCGGATGCTCGACCGCCTCTCCCCGTGGTCGGGCCGGCGGCGGCTCGACCTGACGGAGGCGGTCGGGCCGCTCGACCTCGGCAACGTCGACGACCCGGACCTCGGCGACGAGGGGGAGTGGCGGGTGCGCACGGCGGCCGCGTCGGCGGCCCGGCAGGCGCGGCTGGTGTTCGCGCTCGGCGGCGACAACGCGCTCACCGCGCCGCTCGGCACCGGCGCGCTCGGCGACCTCTCCCGCGCCGGGCTGGTCACGCTCGACGCGCACCACGACATCCGCGAGGGGCGCAGCAACGGCTCCCCGGTCCGCCGGCTGCTCGACGCCGGGCTGCCGGGGGAGCACGTGGTGCAGCTCGGCATCGCGGACTGGGCGAACAGCCGTTCCTACGCCACCGAGGCGCACGCGCGCGGGATCACGGTCGTGCACCGTGAGGACGTCGGCGACATGGCCGCGGCGATGCGCCACGCGCTCGACGTGGCCGGCGCGGGCGGCGGCGAGGTCCTCGTGGACCTCGACCTCGACGTGTGCGACCGGGCGGTGGCGCCCGGCTGCCCGGCCAGCCTGCCGGGCGGGCTCTCGGCGCGCGACGTGCTGGCGGCGGCGTACGAGGCGGGCCGCGACCCCCGGGTGAAGGCGGTCGACGTCACCGAGGTGGACACCAGCGCCGACCCCGACGGCCGGACGGTGCGGCTCGCCGCGCTGTGCCTGCTGGAAACGGCCGCCGGCCTGGCCGCGCGGCGCGACGCGACGGCGTAGCGCGCTACCGGCGCCGCGGGCTACCGGACGGGCGGCAGGTCGAGGAGGGGGTGGCGCTGGCAGATCGAGTACTCGTGGTTGGTGCCGACCCAGCCGAGCTCGTAGTAGTGCGTCGGGCACGAGCCCCGGACGAGCTTGACCGGCGACTCCGGCAGGTCGGGCGCGGCGTTCGCGGGCAGGCTGCCGAGCAGCGCGGCCGCGGCGAGGGCGAGCGGGGCGAGGGCGCGGGTCAACGGAGCTCCTGAGGGGGTCGGGGCGGGAGCGCGGGTCAGAGGCCGAGGCGGGTCGCGCGCTCGAAGCAGAAGTACGTGCGGCCCTTGGTCTGCACCGCCTGGTCCTGCAGCGAGCGCAGCAGCGCCTGCTGCGGGTCGAGCCACACGCCCGGGTCGACCGGCGTGCGGGCGGCGGCCTTGCGGTCGAACTTCACCACGTCCATGCCGCGCCCGGTGTCGCCGGTGTAGATGTAGCCGCGGTCGTCCATCTTGGCGCTCCACGCGTCGACGCCGTCGGCGGTCCAGTTGCCGAGGCGGCGGATGCCGGCGCCCGCGTCGGTGCCGGCCGCGCCGGCGGACGCGCCGGGCAGGCCGGACAGGTCGAGCACCTGGACGCCCTGCGAGTACCAGGCCATGACCAGCGTCTTGCCGTCGGGGGTCATCCGCATGACGTGCGCCGTGCAGCGGAAGATCTTCGGGCCGACGCCGACCGGGTTGGGCCGCGGGCCCTCGTCTGCGCTCGGGAACGTGTCCGGGATGTAGTACGCGCCGACCTTCACCGGGACGGCCTCGTTCGAGATGTCCCAGACGTGGATGCCGCCGCCGGGGCAGTAGAGGTTGCCCTCCGCGCCGGCCAGCTCGTCGGTGATCAGCAGGTACTTGCCGTCGGGGGTCGGGTCGGCCTGGTGCGAGAAGTTGATCGCTGGGTCGACCACGCGGCCGACGACCTTGGGCTCCAGCGGGTTCGTGGTGTCCAGGATCACCGTCATGCCGCCGAAGCCGGACGCGGCGTACGCGCGGGTGCCCTTGGCGTTGAACGTGATGTCGTGCGCGCTGTCACCCGGGCCCATGCTGAACGTCGTGACGACCTTGGCCGCGCGCGGCTTGGAGAAGTCGATCACGTGCACCGGCATGGCCGTGTTGTCGGCGTCGGTGGACAGCGACTCGGACTCGCTGACGTAGAGCAGCGGGCGGGTCGGATGCACGCTCGTGTTGTGCGCGCCGGTCTTGACCGGGACGAACGACACGGCGGTCGGCCTGGCCGGGTTCGAGATGTCGATGACCATGACGCCGGGCGCCGGGTTGACCCGGGCCTGGGTCCAGCAGTCGCGGCGCTCCTCGCCGTCGGCGCGGTGGTAGAAGTCCACCGCCAGGAACGCGAGCGTCCCCTTGACCTGCACGTCGTTCTGCGAGGCGTTGCACGGCAGGAAGCCGGCGACCCGCGGCTTGGCCGGGTTCTCGACGTCGACGACGCGCAGGCCGTACGACGTCGTCTTGTTGTAGTTGTTCTGCGCGCCGGCCACGACGTAGCGGCGGCCCTTGATGCGGGTGATCTCGAGGTCGGTGCCGCCCTTCCAGGACAGGTTCGCGACCTGCTTGAGGTTCGGCGCGCCGGCGAGGGGGCCGGGCGGGGCGGCGTTGCCGGTGAGGGGGAGGCAGAGGGCCGCGGTGACCGCGAGCACGAGAGGACGGCGCATGACAGTGGAGTACGCCGCCGCGCCGCCCGCTCCTGCCCGCCCGCCCGGGTGGGGGCCCCCGTCGCACCCGTTCTGTGCAGACCGCACGGCTCCCTTCCCGTGTGGCGATCTTCACAGAACGGGCCTGGGCCGGCCGCCGCACGCGAACGGGCCGTCCCCCGGGTGGTGGGGGACGGCCCGTCTTCGTGCGTGGCTACCGGGCGGCGGTGACGCCGACCCGGGTGACGATGACGCCGGTGAGCAGGAGCGCCAGAGCCGCGAACGCGAGCTCCATCGTCATGCCACCGGTGAACGGCAGCGCCGTCGGCGAGGCACCCGCACGCTCGTACCGCGTGCCGAGCACCTGCGCCCCGACGCCGGCCTGGCTCTCGACCGCCCGCGTGACGCCCGCCGCCGGAGCGACGTGCTTCACACCCGCGACCACCGCCGGAGCGGGGGCCGGGGCCGGCGCCGCCGGAGCGGCGGCCGGCTTGACGACCGGCTTGGCCACCGGGGCCGCGGGGGCGATCGGCGCGGGCTGCTCGGGCGAGCAGCCGGTGTGCGCCGGGTTGCCCTTCGCGATACCGGAGTTCCCGTCGCACTCGTACCCGTTGTTCGAGTCCGAGCCGTTCGGGCGCTGGCCGCGCGGGTTCTTGTCGTCGGCCTTGCCGACACAGCCGGCACAGGGCCGACCGGTCGCCTTGCCGTCACCGTTGCCGTTCCGCGACGGCGAGCCGTCACGGGTCGAGCAGTACTCCCCGCAGCCGCTGTTCGCGCTGTTCGAGGAGGTCTTGCCGGCGCCCCGGCCTTCGTCGGCCGAGGCGGTGGTGCCGTTGACCGCCACGAGGAGCGTGCCGGTCAGCAGGGCCACGAGGGCCCCCTTAGCGATGGTGCGCATTGCTCTCCGTCCGAAGCGAAAGCCGGGGAACGTCCCCGGTCAGGCTTGGGCGGTCGGTCTCGCCACTGGCTCCCCGCACCGTCTAGGCGACCGGTTTGTCTCCGTGCGCGCGTGAGCGCGTCGGTGAGGACGGTGCGGATCGTCGCTCCCTGCCGTGACGGCCCGCGTCTGGACCGTCACGCTTCGTAACGATAGTGGACACAGGGGGTGACGGGCTAGGGTGCTGCCGCGTGAGTGACGTTCGCATCACCGGCGCCCCGCTGGCGCCGGGGGAGGTGCTGGCCGTCGCCCGCGGCGGGGCCCGCGTCGTGCTGGACGGCTCCGCCCGAACGGCGCTCGCCGAGGGCCGCGCGGTCGTGGACCGCCTCGCCGCCGCCCCCACCCCCGCGTACGGCGTCTCCACCGGCTTCGGCGCGCTGGCCACCCGGCACATCCCGGTCGAGTCCCGGGCGCAGCTCCAACGCTCGCTGGTCCGCTCGCACGCGGCCGGCATGGGCCGCCCCGTGGAGGCCGAGGTGGTGCGCGGGATGATGGCGCTGCGGCTGCGCACGCTGTGCACCGGCCGTACCGGCGTACGCCCCGTCGTCGCCGAGACGCTCGCCGCGCTCCTCAACGCCGGCGTGACCCCGGCCGTCCCCGAGCACGGCTCCCTCGGGTGCAGCGGCGACCTCGCGCCGCTCGCGGCGGTCGCGCTCGCGCTGATGGGCGAGGGTGAGACCGGCCCGCTGCTCGCCGCCGCCGGGATCGAGCCGGTCGTGCTGGAGGAGAAGGAGGGCCTGGCCCTCATCAACGGCACCGAGGGGATGCTCGCGACACTCGTGCTCGCGGTGGCCGACCTGGCGGCGTTGCTCACGGCGGCCGACGTCGCGGCGGCGATGAGCGTCGAGGCGTTGCTCGGGACCGACCGGACGTTCGCCGCGGACCTGCAGGCGCTGCGGCCGCACCCCGGCCAGGCGGCCAGCGCGGCGAACCTCCGCGCGCTGCTCGACGGCTCGCCCATCGTCGCGTCGCACCGCGAGGGGGACACCCGGGTGCAGGACGCGTACTCGCTGCGCTGCGCCCCGCAGGTGCACGGCGCCGCGCGCGACACGCTCGACCACGCCCGGCTCGTCGCGTCGCGGGAGCTGGCCGCCGTGATCGACAACCCGGTCGTGCTGCCCGACGGCCGCGTCGAGTCGAACGGCAACTTCCACGGCGCGCCCGTCGGCTACGTCCTCGACTTCCTCGCCGTCGCGGTGGCGGACGTGGGCGCGATGAGCGAACGCCGTACCGACCGGCTGCTCGACAAGGGCCGCTCGCACGGGCTGCCGCCGTTCCTCGCCGACGACCCCGGCGTGGACTCCGGGCTGATGATCGCCCACTACACGGCGGCCGGGATGGTCGCCGAGAACCGCCGCCTCGCGGTGCCGGCGAGCGCCGACTCGCTGCCGACGTCGGCGATGCAGGAGGACCACAACTCCCTCGGCTGGGGCGCCGCCCGCAAGCTGCGCCGCGCGGTCGACAACCTGCGCCGCATCCTCGCCGTCGAGCTCGTGTGCGCGGCCCGCGGGCTCGACCTGCGCGCGCCGCTCGCGCCCGCGGCGGCGACCGGCCGGGTGCGGGACGCGCTGCGCGCGGTGGTGCCGGGTCCGGGCCCGGACCGGTGGCTGGCGCCCGAGCTCGCGGCGGCCGAGGCGTGGCTGCGCGACGCGGACCTGACGGAGGTGGCGGGGGTGGTGCTGGCGTGACGTTCGACGAGCTGCTGAGCGTGCCGCGAGAGACGCGCGACGAGGCGTGGGTCGAGGCGTTCTACGCCGCCGTGCCCGACGCGCCGATGACGGCCGGCGAGGTGTTCGGCGGGCCGGACGCGTTCGCGTACTTGCCGCTCACGCCCGGCGGCGGCACGTCGCTGCGGGCCGAGCTGGACGGCTGCCTGGAACGCGGCACCGGCGTCGTCGTGATGACCGACGCGCCGGAGTGGGTGTTCCCGTACGGCAACCTCTGGTCGTTCAAGGAGCACGGCGCGTTCGCGCTGCCGGTCGAGGAGTCCGGGCCGGCGTCGGGGCAGGTGCTCGTCGCCTCGCCGAGCGAGGTGGTGCTGCCGCGCTGGGCGCGGCGGGCGATCAAGCGGGAGCTGGAGTTCCAGGGCGCCGAGCACCCCGGTGTCCTGCTGGTCGACATGACGAGCGGGTCGCCGCCGCGGTCGCTGGCGTTCGACCCGATGCCGGTGCCCGAACGCGTCCTCTGGTACCTGCCGCCGCACCTGGGCCTGATGCGGGTCGCCGAGGGATGGCCGGAGCCCATGCCGCTGTGACAGCCTGCCGCCATGCAGGGTGCGCGGGTGGTGAGGGCGCCGCGGGGCGCCGAGATGACGTGCAAGTCGTGGGGCGCCGAGGCGGCGTTGCGGATGCTCAGCAACAACCTCGACCCCGAGGTCGCCGAACGCCCTGACGACCTCGTCGTCTACGGCGGCAACGGCCGTGCCGCGCGCGACTGGCGGTCGTTCGACGCGATCGTCGAGACGCTGCGCACGATGGCGCCGGACGACACGCTGCTCGTCCAGAGCGGCAAGCCGGTCGGCGTGGTGCGGACGCACGAGTACGCGCCGCGCGTGCTGATCGCGAACTCGCTGCTCGTCCCGCGCTGGGCCACGCCCGAGCACTTCCGCGAGCTCGAGGACGCCGGGCTGATCATGTACGGCCAGATGACCGCCGGCTCGTGGATCTACATCGGGACGCAGGGCATCCTGCAGGGCACGTACGAGACGTTCGCGGCGGTCGGGCGGCAGCACTTCGGCGGCTCGCTGCGCGGCCGGCTGGTGCTGACGGCGGGGCTCGGCGGGATGGGCGGCGCGCAGCCGCTCGCGGTCACCGGCAACGGCGGCGTCGCGCTCTGCGTCGAGGTCGACCCGGCCCGCGCCGAGCGGCGCCGCGACAACGGCTACCTCGACCTCGTCGCCCCGTCGCTGGACGAGGCGCTGGCCCGGTGCGCCGCCGCCGTCGCGGCCGGCGAGGCGGTGTCGGTCGGCGTGATCGGCAACGCCGCCGAGGTGTTCCCGGAGATCCTGCGGCGCGGCGTCCCGGTGGACGTGGTGACCGACCAGACGTCCGCGCACGACGCGCTCAACGGCTACGTCCCCGCCGGCCTCTCCCTCGCGGAGGCGGCCGAGCTGCGCGCCGCGAAGCCGTCGGAGTACGTCGAGCGGGCCCGCGCGTCGATGGCCGAGCACTGCCGGGCGATGCTGGAGTTCCAGCGCGGCGGCGCGGTCGTCTTCGACTACGGCAACGGCCTGCGCGGGCAGGCGCGCGACGCGGGCGTGGCGGACGCGTTCGACTACCCGGGCTTCGTGGCGGCGTACGTGCGGCCGCTGTTCTGCACCGGCACCGGGCCGTTCCGCTGGGCCTGCCTGTCCGGCGACCCGGCCGACCTGGCGGCGACCGACCGGGCGGTGCTGGCGGCGTTCCCGGACCGCGACGACCTGCACCGGTGGATCGCGTTCGCGTCGGAGAAGGTCAAGGGGCAGGGGCTGCCGTCGCGCATCTGCTGGCTCGGCTACGGCGAGCGGCACGTGGCGGGGGAGGCCTTCAACGACCTCGTCGCGCGCGGCGTCGTGTCCGCGCCCGTCGTCATCGGCCGCGACCACCTGGACGCCGGCTCCGTCGCCTCCCCGGAACGCGAGACCGAGGCGATGCGCGACGGCACCGACGCGGTCGCCGACTGGCCGATCCTCAACGCGCTGCTGAACACCGCCTCCGGCGCCTCCTGGGTGTCGGTGCACCACGGCGGCGGCGTGGGCATCGGCAAGTCGATCCACGCGGGCGTCGTCGTCGTCGCGGACGGCACGGCCGACGGCGCCGCGCGGCTCGAACGCGTGCTCACGAACGACCCCGGCACCGGCGTCCTCCGGCACGCCGACGCCGGCTACGACCTCGCGCTGGACACCGCGCGCGACGTCGGCATCCGGATCCCGCTGGAGCCGGGGACGGGCGCGCCGGCCTGGCAGCGGTGACCGCGGGCGACCTGCTCGTCCGGGGGATCGGCCGGCTGCTGCCGATGACGTCCGCGCCCGTCGCGGACGCGGCGGTGCTGGTCCGGTCCGGCACGGTGGCGTGGTTCGGGCCCGCGGCGGGCGTGCCGGCGGGGTACGACGGCCCCGAGCTGGATGCCGGGGGGCGCTGCGTGGTGCCCGGCTTCGTGGACCCGCACACGCACCTCGTCTGGGCCGGGTCGCGGCAGCGGGACTTCGAGGAGCGGCTGGCCGGGGTGCCGTACGGCGACATCCTGGCCCGCGGCGGCGGCATCCACTCGACGGTTGCCGCCACCCGCGCGGCGCCCGACTCCGACCTGGCCGCGCTCGCCACCGCGCGGGTCGCCGCGCTGCGTTCGAACGGCGCCACGACCGTCGAGGTGAAGTCCGGCTACGGCCTCACGCCGGCCGACGAGCTGCGGCTGCTGTCGGTCGCCGCGTCGCTGACGTCCGAGGTGACGTACCTGGGCGCGCACGCCGTGCCGCCGGAACGCGACCGGGCGGCGTACGTCGAGGAGGTCGTCGCCACGCTGCCCGCCGCGCGGGCGGCGGGGGCGCGGTGGTGCGACGTGTTCTGCGACGAGGGGGCGTTCACCGTGGCCGAAGCGCGGCGGGTGCTGACGGCCGCTCGCGCGTCCGGCCTGGGGCTGCGGCTGCACGCCGACCAGCTCGCCTCGATCGGCGCGGCCGAGCTGGCCGCCGAGCTGGGCTGCGCGAGCGCCGACCACCTGGACCACCTGACGCCATCCGGGGCCGCCGCCCTGGCCGCGGCCGGCGTCGTCGGCGTGCTGCTGCCGGCCTGCGCGCTGACCATGGGCCACGGCCGGTGGGACGCGTACCGGCACCTGCGGGCGGCCGGGGCGACCGTGGCGCTCGGCACCGACTGCAACCCGGGGACGTCGTGGTGCGAGTCGGTGCCGTACGCGATCCAGCTCGCCTGCCTGGCGTACGGGATGCCGGTCGCGGAGGCGTTCGCGGCGGCGACGGTTGGCGCGGCGGCGGCGTTGCGGCGGACGGACGTCGGGCGGGTGGCGGTCGGCGCGCGGGGCGACCTCGCGGTGCTGGCCGAGGAGCACGAGGCGGACCTCGTCGCGCACCTCGGCGCCCGGCCGGTGGTGGCCACCGTCGTCGCCGGCGCGGTGTGCTGAGCCCGCGCGCCGGCCGCGGGGCCC
>DASVPJ010000014.1:0-43162 GCA_036382875.1 Mycobacteriales bacterium | reverse complement strand
GGTCACGCCGAGGGGACGGGAGGGCGCGGGGACGGGCGGCGCGGGCCGGGGCCGGGTGGCGCGGGCGGCGCGGGCGGGCGGCGCGGGGCGGGGCGGGCGTCACCGGAGGGGGGCGGGCGCGTTGACCTGGCGATACCTACGAGGGGGACTCCCATGCTCGTCGTCACGCCCGGCCGCCGTGCCCCGGCGCTCGTCGTCGTGCTGCGCGCCGTGTTCTCGAACTGCCTCACCGTCGCCGTCTTCGCCGGCCTCGCCGCGTTCACGGCGGGCGTGCTGCGCGAGGCGCCCGACGTCGCCCGGCTCGCCCCGGACGCCGCGCTCGGCCTCGGCCTCGGCTGGGGCGTCCCGATCGGCATCGTGCACGGCCTCGCGCAGCTCGTCTCCGGCGCCCGCCCGGAGAGCCCGCAGACCGCCCGCGCCGCGGCCACGGCGGTCGCGATCGTCCCCGTCCTGGCGCTGATCGTCGCCTCGTCGCTCGCGCTGGAGCTGCTCTGGCTGGCCGGCCTCGCCGCGCTGCACGGGCTCGTCACGCGCGTCCGCGCGCCCCGCTGGCTGGCCTGGACGCCCGCGCACCGCACCGGATGACCGGTCGCCGGAGCGCCGCTAGCCTGGAGCGATGTTCCGGACGCAGCGCGACACGGTCGACTACGGCCTCGCGCGCCGCGCCACGCTGATGGACCTGTTCGCCGGCCGCGCGTCGACGATGGACGTCTGCGACGCGCACCCGTACCTGCTGCGCGCGGCGAAGTACCACGGCGAGCCCAGCGAGACGCCGTGCCCGGTCTGCAAGAAGGGGCCGCTCACCCACGTCACCTACACCTACGGCGACGTGTTCAAGGACACCAACGGCCGCGTGCGCGCGACGGTCGAGCTCGCCGCGCTCGAACGCGAGCACGCGGAGTTCACCGTCTACGTCGTCGAGGTGTGCCGCGAGTGCGCGTGGAACCACCTCGTCACGTCGTACGTCCTCGGCACGAACGGGCTCAAGGCGCGCCGCCGCTCCGCGCGCGGTTGACGATCTTCCGCGTAGGGCACCATCCCGTCACCATGAGCACCGCATCGAGCGCCGCCCGGCGCAAGCCTGCCCGAGCCCGCTGGCTCCGCCGCCGCTGGGACACCCTGACGCCCGGCGGCAAGCGGGTCTTCGTCGCCGCGATGGCGACGCCGTTCGTGCTGCTGTTCCTCTTCGTCGGCATCGTGTACGCCAAGACCGACGTGCCGCTGCCGAGCGAGCTGGACACCGCGCAGGCGACCGTCATCGAGTACAGCGACGGCTCGGTGATGGGCCAGATCGCGAAGGAGAACCGCACCGACATCCCGCTCGCGCAGGTGCCCGAGCACGTGCGCGACGCGGTGCTCGCCGCGGAGGACCGCGGCTACTACAAGCACTCCGGCATCTCGTTCACCGGCATCCTCCGCGCGGCGTACCAGGACCTCCGTGGCGGCGGTGCCCGCCAGGGCGGCTCGACGATCACGCAGCAGTACGCGCGCAACGCGTTCCTGTCGCGGCAGAAGACGGCGGCCCGGAAGTTCCGCGAGGCGATCATCGCGGTGAAGCTGGACCGCAAGTACTCCAAGGACCAGGTGCTCGAGTGGTACCTGAACACGATCTACTTCGGCCGCGGCGCGTACGGCATCGAGGCCGCCGCGCAGACGTACTACGGCGTGCCGGCGAAGCGGCTCTCGGTCGAGCAGGGCGCGCTGCTCGCCGCGCTCATCCGCGCGCCGCAGACCGGTGACCCGGCGAACGACCGCAAGACTGCGGAGCGCCGCTGGCACGGCGTGCTCGACGGCATGGTCGAGACCGGCAAGCTCGACCGGGCCAAGGCCGACGGCATGGCGTTCCCGAGGACCAAGGCGCGCAAGGCGGTGTCCGGCAAGAAGGAGTCCGGCGGCAACGGCCCGATCGGCTACGTCATCGAGGCGGTCCGCAAGGAGCTGCTCGCCAACGGCTTCACCGAGGACCAGATCCTCACCGGCG
This sequence comes from Mycobacteriales bacterium, assembly GCA_036382875.1. GTDB lineage: Bacteria > Actinomycetota > Actinomycetes > BP-191 > BP-191 > BP-191. The sequence goes on along the minus strand of DASVPJ010000014.1, from coordinate 41,181 downwards.
GCCTGCGCGTGCGCACCACCGTCGACAAGCGCCGCCAGGACGCGGCGGTGAAGGCCGTGCAGGGCGTGCTGGACGACCCGGCCGAGGACCCGCCGGCCGCGCTCGTCGCGATCGAGCCGGGCACCGGCAAGGTCGTCGCGATGTACGGCGGCCGCGACTACGGCGGCCCGGGCGAGAAGTCGTTCATCAACTACGCGTTCAACCCGCGGCAGCCCGGCTCGTCGTTCAAGCCGTTCGTGCTGGCGGCGGCGCTGGACAGCGGGATCAGCCTCAAGTCGCGCTACGACGGCCGCTCGCCGCAGGTGTTCGCGAACTACCCGGTCCGCAACTTCGACGACGAGCAGTTCGGCCGGATCGACCTGGTGCAGGCGACCGCGCACTCGGTGAACACCGTGTACGTGCCGCTCGGCATGGAGGTCGGCTTCGAGAAGACGATGGACGTCGCGCACCGCCTCGGCATCTCCGAGAAGGTGACCTGCGAGGCCAACAAGGACGCCACGCTCTACCTCGGCACCTGCGACCTCACGCCGGTCGACGAGGCCAACGCGTTCGCGACGTTCGCCGCGAAGGGCCAGTCGGCGAAGTGGCACCTCGTCACCGAGGTGCGCGACCGCAAGGGCAAGAAGGCGTACACCGCCAAGGTCGAGAAGCACGAGGCGCTCAGCGAGGACGAGGCCGCCGACGCGGTCTACGCCATGCGCGCGGTCGTCGAGGACGGCACCGCCCGCCGCGCCCAGATCGGCCGCCCGGCGGCCGGCAAGACCGGCACCACGAGCGACAACACGAACGCCTGGTTCACCGGCTTCGTGCCGCAGCTCTCGGCCTCGGTCTGGATGGGCTACGAGCCGAAGGAGGAGGGCGGCAAGACGGTGATCCCGCCGCTGCGCGGCGTCCAGGGCGTCGGCGAGGTCACCGGTGGCTCGCTGCCCGCGCGCATCTGGCACGAGTTCATGAGCGCGGCGATGGAGGGCGTGCCGGTCGAGGACTTCCCGCCGCCGGCGTTCGGCGGCAAGGCGGAGAACCCGGCGCCCAGCGTCTCGGCGACGTCCGGCTCGCCGACCCCCACGCCGAGCGTCACCGTCTCGGTCACCGTCGAGCCGACGCTCACCGCGACGCCGGAGCCGACGTTCACGGTGACGCCGGAGCCGACGAAGGGGACGAAGAGCCCGAAGCCGTCCGAGTCGACCTCGACCAGCGCGTCGGTCCAGCCGTCCGCCGAGGCGTCGCAGGCGCCGCCGGACGGCGGCGGCGGGGGCGGCGGCAGCGGGTAGCGCGCGTGGCGCGGCCCGGCTGTCGTGGCGGGCGCTCGTGACGTACGGCACGATGCAGCGATGACCCCCGACGAGGTGAGCGCGCCGTCCCGGGTGGACCCGTTCGTCCGCGACGCGAGCACGGTCGTCGGCGGCCCGGTCGGCAAGCACACGCGCTTCGGCGCGGCGCACTTCTGGAGCCCGCTGCGCATCCTCGTCGTGCTGGGGATGCTGACGTTCACGGCCGGGTTCTTCGCGAAGATGCCGTGCGCCGGCCACGCCTGGGCGAACCACTACCAGTACACCCGGCTGTGCTACTCCGACGTCTACGCCCTCTACTTCGCGGAGGGCCTCGACGACGACAAGGTGCCGTACGTCGACCACCCGGTGGAGTACCCGGTCGTCATCGGCGGCGCGATGCTCGCGGCGTCCAAGGTCGGCGACGACGGCCGCGACTTCTTCCTCGTCACCTCCGCGCTGCTGCTCGCCTGCGCGGTCGGCACGGTGATCCTCACCGGCCGCCTGGCCGGCCGGCGAAGGCCCTGGGACGCCGCGCTGGTCGCGCTCGCGCCCGGCCTGCTGCTGCACGGCACCACCAACTGGGACCTCATCTCGGCGTTCCTGCTGGCGCTCGCGATGTGGGCGTGGGCCCGGCGACAACCCGGGGTGGCCGGGCTGTGGCTCGGCCTCGGGATCGCCACCAAGCTCTACCCCGGCATGCTGCTCGTCGCGCTGTTCTTCCTCTGCTGGCGCGCGAAGCGGATGCGCGAGTGGGCGATCGCGAGCGCGGTCTCGATCGCCACCGCCGCGCTCGTCTACGCGCCGGTGATCGCGGCGTCGAAGTCGTTCGCCTACACCGACTGCGAGACCAACCAGCGGGTCATGCAGAAGGCGTGGCTGCGGTTCTTCGCGCTGAACCGCTGCCGCCCCGCCGACTGGGACTCGTTCGCGTTCATCTGGCAACGGTGGCGCGGCGAGTTCCTCGACCACACGACGCTGAACCGCATCACCGCGGTCCTCGTCATCGCGGTCGTCGCCGCCGTCGGCATCGTCACGCTCACCGCGCCGCGCCGGCCGCGGGTGGCCCAGGTGATGTTCCTGCTGCTGGCCGGGTTCCTGCTCGTGAACAAGGTGAACAGCCCGCAGTACACGATCTGGCTCATCCCGCTCGCGGCGCTCGCCCGGCCGCGCTGGGGCGCGTTCCTGTCGTGGCAGGCGGCGGAGATCCTGGTGATGTTCACCCGGTTCTACTTCTTCGTGCACGAGGGGACGAACGGCGCCGACGGCATCCCGGACCGGTGGTTCATCGGCGCCGTGCTGCTGCGCAACGGCCTGCTGATGCTGGTCATGGCGCTCGTCGTCCGCGAGATCTACCGGCCGTACCACGACGCCGTGCGCAGGGACGGCGAGGACGACCCGGCCGGCGGCGTGCTGGACGGCGCGCTCGACCGGGACGAGGTCGTGGTCGGCGGCTACGACCAGTGGGTGCCACCGCGCGACCCGCTCGGGGCGCCGGGACCGGCGTGACGGCGACCGCCACCACCGCCCCGGCCGGCCGCCGCCGCGACGCGAGGACGTTCCGGCTCAGCGCCTGGACGTCGGCGATGGAGGCGCTGCCGATCTGGCTCGCCAGCCGGCTCGCCGTGGCGATGGCCGGCTTCGCCGGCGCGTGGGTGCTGTCGGACCGCAAGGCCAAGGACGTGCCGTCCTGGGTGGACATCTGGCAGCACTGGGACGCCGACCTGTTCGTCAAGGTCGCGCGGTACGGCTACCCGCCGACGACGGCGTACCACGACCGGACCGAGGTCGACTTCCCCGGCATGCCGCTCGCGCTGCGGCTCGTCCACCTCGTCATCCCGAACTGGACGATCTGCGGCCTCGTCGTGGCGCTGGTCGCCGGTGGCGTCGCGTCGGTGGCGCTGTACCACCTGGCCGCGATGGAGTGGGGGCCCGAGGCGGGCCGCCGCGCGGTGACGTACCTGGTCTGCTTCCCGTACGCCGTCTTCCTGTTCGTCGGGTACTCCGAGGGGCTGTTCCTCGCGTTCGCCACGACGTCGTGGGTCTTCGTCCGCAAGGGGCGCTGGACCGAGGCGTCGCTGCTCTGCGCGGGGGCGGCGTTCACCCGGCTGCTCGGCATCGTGCTCGCCGCCGGGCTGGCCGTGGAGTACGCCGCCGCGCAGTGGCGGGCGAACCGCGAGCGCATCGCCGACGAGCCGTGGCGGGTCGTCACGGCGCTGTTCACGCGACACCTGCCGTGGCTGGCCGCGCCGGCCGTCTCGGTGTTCGCGTTCGTCTGGTACATCCAGACGCGGACCGGCATGTGGGACGCGTACAACGACGCGCAGCGCGACGGGTGGGGCCGCTACACCGACTCGATCGCCAACGGCTTCCGCAACGTGCTCGGCCAGACCCGCCTGGGCAACATCGACGGCCCGTACGCCTGGTCGTGGCGGGCCGAGATGCTCGCCGTCGTCGGCGGCGCCGTGCTCGCGATCGTGCTGCTCGTCATGCGGCGCTGGGGCGAGGCGGTCTACGTGGGCGGGTCGGCGTACCTGCTCGCCGCGCAGAACTACTACGCCTCGTCGGTGCGCTCGGCGCTGATCTGGTTCCCGCTCTACCTGGTGCTCGCCCGGCTCACCCAGGGCCGCGAGTGGCTGCACAAGATCCTCGTCGCGGCCGCGGCGCCGTTGATGGTGGTGTTCGTGATCGTGTTCAACCGCGGGCAGTGGGTCGGCTAGCCCGCGCTAGAGGAGCCCGACCCGGACCCGCAGCAGCACCCAGAGCGCCTCGAAGCCGTGCTTCCAGGTGATCTTCTTGCCCTCCGCCCGGGTGCGCGACCGGTAGGTGATCGGGATCTCGAACGGCCGGATGCCGCGCTTGAGCAGCTTCGCGGTCAGCTCGGGGTCGGCGCCGAAGCCGTTCTCCTTGATCGCCAGCTCGCGGTAGAGCGGCAGCGGCAGCAGCTTGAAGCAGGTCGACAGGTCCGTGATGTAGGCGTTGAAGAGCACGTTGGCGGCGGTCGTCACGCCGCGGTTGCCGAGGACGTACCAGTACGTGTACGCGCTCGTCCCGCCGAACACGCGCGTGCCGTAGACGACCTCGGTCTCGCCGGAGAGCACCGGCTCGAGCAGCTTCGGGATCTGCTCCGGCGGGTACTCGAGGTCGGCGTCGTAGACGAGCAGGTAGTCGCCGGTCGCGTGCGCCGCGGCCGTGCGGACGGCGGCGCCCTTGCCGCGGTTGACCGGGTGCCGCGCCGCGACCACGCGCGGGTCGTCCAGCGCCTCGACCTTGGCGGCGGTGCCGTCCTGGCTGCCGTCGTCGACGACGACGAGCTCGACCTCGCACGGGAACTCCACGTCGAGCAGCCGCTTCGCGGCGAGCTCGACCGTGCGCTCCTCGTTGTAGACGGGCATCAGCACGGACAGCTTCACGGCCGGAACGATAGCGGCGCGGAGGCCGCGTCAGGGTGAGACGAGCGCGGGCAGCCCGACCTCGAACGTCCCCGAGACCGGCGCCGACGCGCCGTGCACCCGGTCGTCCGCGGTGAGCACGTAGTCGTACGTCCCCGGCGGCGCGGGCAGCCCGCTGTCCAGCGTGCCGTCCCAGGCGACCGACGCGGTGCGCCCCCGGCCGCTCGCCACCGCGAGCCTGGTGTCGCGGACGTAGATCGTCGCGGTCCAGTACGCGGGCGCGTCCAGCGACGCCGACACGGTGACCGGGCGCGGGGAGTGCAGCGGAGCGCCGTTGACGGTCGCCCGGCCGAACACCGGCGCGAGCTTGTGCCACGCGGCCTTGCGCAGCGCGGGCAGCGCGGCGTAGGTGTACCGCCCCGGGCACGCGGTGGTGCCGAGGTCGCGGTGGCCGGGCATCCGCGACACCGTCCGGCCGCGCAGCCGCACGGTCGCGCGGGGGTCGAACCGCCAGTGCTCGCTCGCCCACGCGCCGGCCCGCGCGACCGCGTCCTGCGTCGCCGGCGGGAGCGCGACCGTGTCGAAGTTGCCGACCAGCGCGACGCCGATCGTGTTGGCGTTGTAGTTCGCGGTGTGCGAGCCGACGACGCCGCGGGTGAAGTCGCCGTAGCGGCCCTCGTAGACGGTGCCGAAGCGGTCGACCAGCAGGTTGTAGCCGATGTCCGACCAGCCGCGGGAGCGCGTGTGGTAGGCGTAGACGGCGCGCACGTACGACGCCGCCTTCTCGCGCGGGTAGTCGTTCGCGGTCACCGTGTGGTGCACGACCAGCGCGGCGGGCGTCGTGTACTTCACCCGCCCCGAACGCAGCCGCTCGTCCGCGCCCCAGCCGCGCCGGGTCACCACGTCGCCGAGCCGCGGGATCCGCCGCGGCGCGACGGCGGGGGCGGCGGACGACGAGCCGCCGCCGGCGAACTCCACCGCCACGCCCTCGGCGCGGCCGGACATCCGCAGCACGAGCAGCCGCTCGACGCCGACCGGCTCGGTGCCGGGGCGCGAGCCGGGCTCGTCGTCGCCGCGTTCGAGCGCCTCCCACCGGCCGTCCCGCAGCACGGCGGCGGAGACGTCGCCGGAACGCCACGTCACGCCGGCCAGCAGCGCGCCGTCCGGCACCCGGTAGGTGCGGGTCACCGTCCCGGTCAGCGTGCCGACGAGGCGGCGTACGACGTCGGGCGTGGCCGCGCGCGACGGCGCGACGAGGAACGACGCGACGACGAGCAGCAACGCGAGGACCGAGCGGACTGGGCGCACCGCGGCATTGTCGGGACGAAGGAAGATCGTCTCAAGGGCCGTGTCCTCAACGTCCCAATCGTTCCCTCAGGAACTCGATGTCGGCCGCCTGGCCCTCCGCGCCGCCGGGCGTCTCGCAGACGACCGGAGCGTTCGCCAGGCGCACGACCTCGACCAGCACGTCGGGGTCGATCTGGCCCGAGCCGAAGTTCTCGTGCCGGTCGCGCCCGCTGTTCGCCGGGTCCTTGGAGTCGTTGGCGTGGACGAGGTCGATGCGCCCGGTGATCGCGAGCACCCGCTCGACGATGCCGACCAGCTCCTCGCCGCCGGCGTGCGCGTGGCAGGTGTCGAGGCAGAAGCCGACGTCGAAGCCCGCCAAGGCCTCCCACAGCCGGGCCAGCCGGTCGAAGCGCCGCGCCATCGCGTGGTCGCCGCCGGCGGTGTTCTCGATGAGCACCGGCACCGGCGACTCCAGGCGCTCGAACGTCTTGCGCCAGTTGTCGTAGCCGGCCTCGACCTCGTCGTCGGACCCGACGTGGCCGCCGTGCACGATGACCGCCCGGGCGCCGATCTCGGCGGCCGCCGCGCACTGGTCGGCCAGGATCTTGCGCGACGGGATGCGGATCTTGTTGTTGGTCGACGCGACGTTGACGACGTACGGCGCGTGCACGTAGAGCGCGACGCCGCTCGCCCGCAACGCCGTGGCGTCCTCCCGGGGCGCCGGCTTCTTCCAGCCCTGCGGGTCACTCAGGAAGAACTGCACGAGGTCCGCCTCGCGCGCCTTCGCCTCGGCGACCGGGTCCGCCCTGTCCACGTGCGCGCCGATCTGCATGCCGTCCACCCTACGGCCGCCGCCCGCCCCCGGCCCCACCCCAACTGTGAAGATCGCCACGCGGGGAGGGTGCGGCGTGGGCTCCCCGGTTGACGTGCGGCTCGTGGACCGGGCCGGCCGCCGGGCGAGGGACAGACCGCGCCCGTCGCGCCCACGTCGACGGTCTGACCACGCCCGACCGCCCCCGCCGCGACACTGGTCGGCGGCGGGGCCTCGTCGCGGGCCGCAACCTTTCGCGGGTGCTCGCGCATCAGTGCTGTCGAGGAGGGGGCCGTGGACGCGCGCGAGTCGTTCGACGCGATGCTCGACGTGCACGCCCCGGCGCTGCTGCGGACGGCGTTCCTCCTCACGGGCGACGCGCACCTCGCGGAGGACCTCTTGCAGACGGCGCTGGTGAAGACGTGGAGCCGCTGGCACACGCTGCGCGACCCCGAGCGGGCGCCGGCGTACGTGCGCGGCGTGCTGGCGACGACGAGCGTCGCCTGGTGGCGGCGGCGCTGGCGCGGCGAGGTGGCGACCGGCGAGGTGCCGGAGGTGGCCGGCAGCGATGCCTACGCCGCCGTGCACGACCGCGACCGGATCGGCCGCGCGCTCGCCCGGCTGACGCCGCGGCAGCGGGCCATGGTCGTGCTGCGCTTCTACGAGGACCTGCCCGAGGCCGAGGTGGCCGCGCTGCTCGGCTGCTCCGTCGGCACCGTGAAGAGCACGACGTCCCGGGCGCTGGCCACGCTGCGCGAGGCGATGGCGCTGGAGGTGACCGCGTGAACGACGACGAGCTCCGCCGCGCGCTCGACGCGTTCGCAGCGGCCGCGCCCCGCACTGACCCGCGGCCCGGCTTCGCCGCGCGGCTGCGCCGGCGGCGGCGCGCCCAGGTGGCCGCCGTCGCGGTGGCCGCCTGCCTGGCAGTGGCCGGCTCCGCGGTCGTGGTGTCCGGCGGCGAGCCGGCCCGCCGCGTGGTCGCCGCCTCGGAGTCGCCGACGGCCGCGCCCGCGCCGTCCGCGGTGACCTCCTCCCCGCCGCCCACGCACAGCGTCACGGCGCACCCGACGATCTCGCCGTACCACGGCACCCCGCCCTCGTTCCCCAGCCCGACGGCCACCACGGCGGAGCCCTCGACGCCGCCCGCCGAGCCGGTCACCGCCTCGGCGCGCGGCGGGCACGGGCTCACCCTGACCGCGACGTACGACCCCGGCGACCTCCCCACCGCCACGCTCGGGACCCTGGTCGTCGAGGCGAGCGACGACGACGGCGAGATCTACCCGGGCGGCATCACCTGGGGCGACGGCACGTCGGAGCCGGCCATGATGGTCGCGGCGAGCTGCGTGCAGGACCCGATGCCGACGCCGTTGCGGTCGCGCGAGCCGCACCCCGCCCACTGGCGGCAGGAGCTGCCGCACGCCTGGCGCCACGCCGGCGACTACGCCCTGCGCGTGGTGGTGCACTCGTACCTGGTCTGCCATGGCGAGGTCCCGCGCGAGGAGGCCGAGGTCACCCTGCACGTGCGCGCCCGCCCCGGGCGCGAGGCGTCGAACGGCCCCGCCAAGCCCGTGTACCGGCACGACCAGCCGACCGTGCAGGACCGCACGGTCAACCTGAGCGGCCAGCTCGACGACGACGACGGGTGGCTGCGCGGCGTCACGATCGGCTGGGGCGACGGGACGTCGAGCGTCGTGCGCAACGACCGCGCGTGCGACGACGGCGCGGGCCGGCACTACCCGTTCGAGGGCGGGCTGTGGCCGTCGGAGGACCACACCTACGCCGAACCCGGGACGTACACGATCACCCTGCGGTACACCTCGACGGGGTGCGGCGGGGCGGACGTCCAGGGCGGCGACGCGACGGTCACGGTGACGGTGCGGTAGCGGCGGAACCATCCGCCGGGTCCAGCGCCTCTTTCCCACCGGCAAGCGAGGGGAGGGCGCGTGGACGAGCAGGGGCGGGCGGCGTTCGACGCGCTCGTGCACGAACGCACGGCGGCGCTCGTCCGCACGGCGTTCCTCCTCACCGGCGACTGGCAGCTCGCGGAGGACCTGGTGCAGACGGCGCTGGCGAAGACGTACCTGCGCTGGCACCGGCTCCGCGAGCCGGGCGCGGCGGAGGCGTACACGCGGACCGTGCTGGCCCGCGCGTGCACCCGCGCCTGGCGGCGCCGCTGGCGCGGTGAGGTGCCGACCGAGGCGCTGCCGGAGCGGGCGGCGTACGCCGCCCCGTCCGACGACCGGGTCGCCGTCGCCCGCGCGCTCGCCACCCTGCCCGCCGCCCAGCGCGCCGTGCTCGTGCTGCGGTTCTTCGAGGACCTCACCGAGGCCGAGACCGCGCGCGTGCTCGGCTGCGCGGTCGGCACCGTCAAGAGCCGGACCGCCCGCGCGCTCGCCGCGTTGCGCGACTCCGGGCTCGTCGAGGCGCCGGCCGCCGCCGCGCCCGCCGTTCCAGTCGAGGAGGCGTCGTGACCGAACGCCTGCGCACCGCCCTGTCCTCCCTCGCCGCCCGCGAGGTGCCCGCCGACCCGGCCGCCGTGGTGGCCCGCGCCGGCCTGCTGCGCCGCCGCCGGATGGCGTTCGCCGGGGCGGGCGCGGTCTCGCTGGCCGCCGTGCTCGGCGTCGCCGTCGCGATCGCCTCGACCACGCCGGACCGGGCCGGGTTCGTGGCCCAGCTCACGCCCACGCCGGACGTGACGAGCGAGGAGCCCACGCCGTCGCAGTCGCCGTACTCCTCGCCGTCGCCCATGGCGGCCCCCACCACCACCGCGCCGCCGACCGTCGCGCCGACGACCGCGGCGCCCGAGCCGAGCGGGACCTACGCGCCGCCCGGCGCCCGGGTCACGGTCACCGCGTCCCCGGGGGCGCGGACCGGCGAGCCGGTGACGTTCACGATCCGGGTCACCGACACCGACGGCTGGTGGAACGGCGGCTCGGTCGACTACGGCGACGGCACCCGCGCCGAGTCGTTCCCGGCCGTCGCGTCGTGCGTGCACGAGGAGACGCCGCCGCCGCCCGACTACACGCCGCACCCGAGCGACCAGTCCAAGACGTTCCGGCACCTGTACCGCAAGGCCGGCACGTACACCGTCACGGCCGAGGCGCGGACCCAGACCGGCTTTTGCAGCTTCGGCGGCCCGTCCGAGACGGTGCGGGCCACGGTGACCGTGACGGTCACCGGCGAGGACCTGGCCACCAACGGCCCCGCCGAGCCGAGCGTGACGCTCACCCGCGAGCCCGACGACGGCCCGCGCACGATGGTGAAGATCGAGATCGACGACCCCGACGGGTACGTCGCCTGGTACCGGATCGACTGGGGCGACGGAACGCGGGCCGAGACGCGCGACGGCGCGGCCGGCTGCGTGTACTCGCCCGACAACGGCTACCCGACCGACGGCCACGTCGAGGGCGTGGAGTGGCACGAGTACGCGGAGCCCGGGACCTACGCGGTCACCGTCACCGCGACGACCGCCGGGTGCGAGGGCGCCGACCAGCAGACCGCGACCGGGACGCTGGAGGTCGTGGTCCCGTAGCCGCGCCTGCTAGTCGCCGAGCCCGATCGTGCCGTACCAGAACTTCTGCGCGAGCCGCGGCGACAGGTCGACGTGCACGTGCTTGGTCTCCAGGTACCCGTCGAGCACGTGCGGGCCGAGGTCGCGGCCGACGCCGGACTGCTTGTAGCCGCCGAACGGCGCGTACCCGTTGAGCAGGTGCACGTCGTTGATCCAGACGGTGCCGGCCCGCAGCCGGTGCGCGACGCTCGCCGCCCGCGGCAGGTCGCGCGACCAGACGGACGCGGCCAGGCCGAAGATGGTGTCGTTCGCGGTCGCCACGGCCTCGCCCTCGGTGTCGTACGGGATTACCGCCAGCACCGGGCCGAAGATCTCCTCCTGGGCGATCGTCATGTCGTTCGTCGCGTCCGCGAAGATCGTCGGCTGGTGGAAGAACCCGCCGCCGATCTCGATCCGCTCGCCGCCGGTGACGAGCCGCGCGCCCTGGTCGAGCCCGAGCTTCACGTACCGCTGCACGCGGTCGAGCTGACCGGCGCTGATCAGCGGCCCGAGGTCGCTGCCGAAGTCGTCGGCCGGGCCGACCACGAGGCGTTCGGCCTGCTCCTTCAGCGCGTCGAGCGTCTCGTCGTAGCGGCTCCGCGGCACGAGCAGCCGGGTGGTGGACTCGCACGCCTGGCCCTGGTGCATGAGGAAGCCGAACAGCGCCCCCGGCACCGCGGCCTCCAGGTCCACGTCGTCGAGGAACACCGCAGGCCCCTTGCCGCCGAGCTCCAGCGTCAGGTCCTTCACGGTGTCGGCGGCGCCGCGCATGATCCGCCGCCCGGTGTCCGTCGACCCGGTGAACGACACCTTGTCCACCAGCGGGCTCGTCGTGAGCAGCTCGGCGGGGCCGATGCCGCTGGGGGTGACGACGTTGAGCACGCCCTGGGGGAGGCGTTCGGCGGCGACCTCGCCGAGCAGCAGCGCGGTGGCCGGCGCGAGCGGGCTCGGCTTGAGCACGGCGGTGCAGCCGGTGACGAGCGCGGGGGCGACCTTCCACATCGCGATGAGGATCGGGAAGTTGAACGGGCTGATGAGCGAGCAGACGCCGACCGGCTCGCGGCGGACGTAGTTCGCGGACATCGCCGGGGTGGTGATCTGCGGCAACGGCTCCACGTCGCGCCGCTGCTCGTACAGCTCCAGGCACTGCCGGCTGTGCTCGACCGCGAGCGGCACCGTGAACAGGTTCGCCAGCCGGCTGGTGTGGCCCGCGTCGGCGATCTCCGCCTCGATGAACTCCGGCAGCCGCTCGGTGATCCCCTCGACGAACTCCCGGACGGTCCGCAGCCGGCTGTGCCGCCCCTGCGTCGCCCAGTCGCTCTCGTCGAACGCCCGCCGCGCCGCCTCGATCGCGCGCTGCACGTCCTCGGTCCCGGCGTCGGGCACGACGCACGCGACGCCGCCGGTGGACGGGTCCAGCGACTCGAACGTCGCGCCGCTCGCCGCGCCGACGAGCTCGCCGTCGATGAGCATCCGGAACTCGCGGGTCTCAGCCATGCCGAGTTCGTACACCGTTGCCGCGCGGGTGGCCAGACGGGGTGCGACACTGGTCGCGTGCGCCCGGCCGCTCGCGTCGTCCGCGCCGCCGGCTCCCTCGCGGGGGCGGCGGCGCTGCTGGCGTACGCGTTCGCCGGCACGTCGGCCGCCGAGGACCAGACCGTGCAGGCGACCGGCGGCAACGTGTTCACGCCGGCCGCCGTGACGATCGACCCCGGCGACACCGTGACGTGGCAGTACGCCGGCGGCTTCGGCCACACCGTCACGTCCACCAGCGGCGGCTGGAGCAAGGACACGTCGCTCGGGCCGCCGGCCGCGACGTTCCAGACGTCGTACCTGTTCGACCAGCCGGGCACGTACACGTACGTCTGCAAGACGCACGAGAGCGTCGGCATGAAGGGCACCGTCACGGTGCGCGGCACCGTGCAGCCGACCAAGAAGCCCACGCCGACGCGGACGTCGACGCGCCCGCAGCCGACCCGCACCACGTCCGCGCCGGCCACCTCGCGGCCGCCGTCCACGTCGCCGACCGCGTCGCCGTCGCCGTCCACCGGGAGCGCGTCGCCGGTGCTGCCGTCCGGCTCCGTGTCGCCGGTGCTGACCACGCCCCCGCCGCAGCCGACCGTCGCGCCCGAGCCGAGCGGCACGCCGTTCCTCGGGGAGGGCGGGCTCATCCCGCCGCCGCCGAGCGGGCGCGCCAAGGGGTTCCCGGTCATGCTCGCGCTGCTGCTGATCGGCGGCGTCGGCAGCGCCGAGGTCCGCGCGCTGCTGGCCAACGCGCCCGACTAGCCCGGCCGTCCACAGCTCCGGCCGCCGGCGTCCACAGATCCTGGGCGCGGCCGTTTTCCGTCACACCCGCGTCGTAGCGTCCTGGGCAGTGCCAGGGAGGCGCCGGAGAACGGGAGGAGGTCTGCTACGGTACGGAGATTCGTTGACGCGAATGCCCTCCTGCCACGGAGAGACCGTGGCCGCCTAGTCCACAGGAGGTGAGGCTGCTTCATGCGTCACTACGAGCTCATGGTGATCCTGAACCCGGATCTCGAGGAGAAGACCGTCCAGCCCGCGCTGGACCAGTTCCTCGGCGTCGTTCGCGACGGTGGCGGCACCGTCGAGAAGGTCGACATCTGGGGCCGGCGCCGGCTGTCCTACGAGATCGACAAGCGGTGGGAAGGCATCTACGCCGTCGTCGACCTCGTCGCGGAGCCGGCCACGGTGAAGGAGCTGGACCGCCAGCTCAACCTCTCCGAGGCCGTCATGCGTACCAAGGTCCTGCGTCCCGAGATCCACTAGGGACTCCGGCACCTCCCTTCCCCACACCGGCTCCGGCACCCGCCTGGGCCACCCGTCAGCATCAGTCCCGCTCGTGGAAGGGCGAACGCTCATGGCAGGCGACACGACCATCACGATCATCGGCAACCTCACCGACGACCCCGAGCTGCGGTACACGCCGAACGGCGCGGCCGTCGCGAACTTCACCGTCGCGTCCACCCCGCGGTTCCTCGACAAGGCCACGAACGAGTGGAAGGACGGCGACGCGCTGTTCCTGCGCTGCTCGATCTGGCGCCAGGCGGCGGAGAACGTCGCCGAGTCGCTGACCCGCGGCACCCGCGTCATCGTGCAGGGGCGGCTCAAGCAGCGCTCGTACGAGACCAAGGAAGGCGAGAAGCGCACGGTCTACGAGGTCGAGGTCGACGAGATCGGCCCGTCGCTCAAGTACGCCACGGCCAAGGTCAACAAGACCACGCGCTCCGGCGCGGGCGGCGGCGGTGGCGGCTTCGGCGGCCCCGCGGACGACCCGTGGGGCTCCCCGGCCCCGGCGCGTGTCGGCGCGGCGGCGGACGAGCCTCCGTTCTAACCCTTCCCCACACCCGAAAGAGACGTCTCAGAGATGGCGAAGCCTCCCGCGCGCAAGCCCAAGAAGAAGGTGTGCGCGTTCTGCAAGGACAAGGTCACGTACGTCGACTACAAGGACACCGCGCTGCTGCGGAAGTTCATCTCGGACCGCGGCAAGATCCGCGCGCGCCGGGTGAGCGGCAACTGCTCGCAGCACCAGCGCGACGTCGCGACGGCCGTGAAGAACAGCCGCGAGATGGCGTTGCTCCCCTACACCAGCACCGCGCGGTAGGGGGAGGCGTCGTGAAGCTCATCCTCAAGCAGGAGGTCTCCGGCCTCGGCGGCCCCGGCGACATGGTCGAGGTGGCGGACGGCTACGGCCGCAACTACCTCCTCCCGCAGGGCAAGGCGATCCTCGCCACCAAGGGCGCGGAGAAGCAGATCGCGGCGATCCGCCGGGCGCGCGAGGTCCGCGAGGTGCGCGACCTCGGCAGCGCGCGCGACATCGCGGCACAGCTCGGCGGCCTGACCGTCACGCTCGCCGCGCGCGCGGGTGACGGTGGCCGGCTGTTCGGCTCGATCACGACGGCCGACGTGGTCGACGCCGTGTCCCGCGCCGGCGGCCCGAAGCTCGATAAGCGCCGCGTCGTGCTCGACGCCCCGATCAAGGCGCTCGGCACCCACACGGTCACCGTCAAGGTGCACCCGGAGGTCGACGCGACCGTCTCCCTCGAGGTCGTCGCGCAGAAGTAGCACTCCGCCCGTCCGCTCCGGCCCGGCCCCTCGTTCGCGGGGGAGCCGGGCCGCCGCGCTTGTGGACAACTGTGGATATCCATGGCGTGCCCGCGCCGTTCCCCGGCGCCCGACCGGGCCGGCGCGCGGCGTGGCGAGTGGCGACACGCGCGAGCGCGCGACCGGGCGTCCACACCCGCCGGTGCTTTCTCGGCCCACACCCGGTGTGGACGTTTCGTGCTCGTTTCCCGCACGCGAACGCCGTTTCCCACAGCCCATCCACACCGGCGCGCCGGTCGTCCCACCGGTCGTTGTGGACGGCGATTCCGGTGGAACGTTTCCTCCGCCCGCCGCGCCCCCTAGCGTCGCCCCTGGCCGCTCGGCCGAATGTCCACAGCCTGTTCATGGATTGTGGACAACTTCCGTGGCACACTCTCTTCGAACACCTGTTCGAAGCCGGCAGAGGACGACGTGACCGCAGTCGAGTTCCCGCAGCGCACCGCTCCGTCCGCGGAGCTCCGCGAGTTCGAGCGGACGCCGCCGCAGAACATCGAGGCCGAGCAGAGCGTGCTCGGCGCCATGCTGCTGTCCAAGGACGCGATCGCCGACGTCGTCGAGGTGCTCCGCCCGGGCGACTTCTACCGGCCGGCCCACCAGATCATCTACGAGGCCGCCGTCGACCTGTACGGCAAGGGCGAGCCGGTCGACCAGATCACCGTCGCGGCCGAGCTCACCCGGCTCGGCGAGCTGCAGCGGGTGGGCGGGGCGCCGTACATCATCGAGCTGGCCGGGTTCGTCCCAACCGCCGCGAGCGCCGGCTACTACGCGAAGATCGTCGCCGAGCAGGCGATCCTGCGCCGCCTGGTCGAGGCCGGCACCCGGATCGTCCAGCTCGGCTACGCCGGCGTCGGCGGCGACGTGGACGCCACGGTCGACCGGGCGCAGCAGGCGATCTTCGACGTCACCGAGCGCCGCACGTCCGAGGACTACGTCCGCCTGGAGGACCTGCTCCAGCCGACGCTGGACGAGATCGAGACGATCGGCTCGCGCGACGGCGACCTGCACGGCGTGCCGACCGGCTTCAAGGACCTCGACGCCCTGACCAACGGCCTGCACCCCGGCCAGCTCGTCATCGTCGCGGCCCGCCCGGCGATCGGTAAGTCCACGCTCGGCCTGGACTTCGCGCGCGCCGCGTCGATCAAGGCCGGCAAGGCGTCGGTGATCTTCTCGCTCGAGATGAGCAAGCACGAGATCACCATGCGCCTGCTCTCGGCCGAGGCGCGGGTGCCGTTGCAGAACATGCGCAACGGCCGGATGACCGACGACGACTGGAGCCGGCTGGCCCGCCGGATGGGCGAGGTGGCCAACGCCCCGCTGTTCATCGACGACTCGCCGAACCTCACGATGATGGAGATCCGCGCCAAGGCGCGGCGGCTCAAGCAGCGCAACGAGCTCCAGCTCGTGGTGGTCGACTACATGCAGCTCATGTCCTCGCCCAAGCGGGTGGAGAACCGCCAGCAGGAGGTCTCCGAGATCTCCCGCTCGATGAAGCTGCTGGCCAAGGAGCTCGAGGTCCCGGTCGTCGCGATCAGCCAGCTCAACCGCGGCCCCGAGTCCCGCACGGACAAGAAGCCGCAGCTCTCCGACCTGCGCGAGTCGGGCTCGCTGGAGCAGGACGCCGACATGGTGATCCTGCTGTACCGCGAGGACGCGTTCGAGAAGGAGTCGCCGCGCGCGGGCGAGGCCGACTTCATCGTGGCCAAGCACCGCAACGGGCCCACCGGCACGATCACGGTGGCGTTCCAGGGGCACTACTCGCGGTTCATCGACATGACCCCGACCGGCCCGTGACGCCGGTCTTCGAGATCGTCCTCGCCCCGCGCGACGGCGACGGCTTCCTCACGGCGGAGGACGTCGCCACGAGCGTCTGCACGCTGCCGCCGGGGTCGAAGGTGCTGGTCCGGTTCGAGTTCTGCGAGGACTACGACCCCGCCGCGCCGGGCGTGCTCGCCCGGCACCTCACCGGCTGCCTGGTCGAGCAGCACTTCGGCAACGCCGCCTGGCGCGTCGCGACGTGGTGGACCGAGGCGTACGAGCGCGCGGCGGCCGCCTACCTCGCCGCCGAGGCCGCGCACCTCGGTCGCGGCGCCTGACCGCCCCGACCCGCCCCGCTCCGCTCCGCCCGGCTCCGCCGTCGCCAGACCTCCGGCCCGGTCCATCCCAACTGTGAAGATCACCACGCGGGAGGGGTGCCGCCCGGGCTGCACAGGTGGAGCCGGTGCTGCCCCGGCCGGCGGCGCCGCCGTCCCCACCCCCTAGCCGCCGCGTCCCGGCGCGGGTAGCCTCTCGCCTTCGTGCCGACCGACGTCCGCGAAGAGCTCGAAGCCGAACGCCGGCACATGCTCGACAGCCGCGAAGCGCTGGTCCGGATGCGCGAACGCGCCGCGGCGATCGGCGACTACGCGGTCGACGCGCTCGCCAGCGAGGCGCTCGGCAAGGCCCGCGCGCAGCGGCTCAAGGCGCTCCAGGACGACGGCACGACGCCGCTGTTCTTCGGCCGGGTCGACCAGGCGGAGACCGACGAGACGTTCCACATCGGCCGCCGGCACATCCTCGACACCAAGGGCGACCCGATGGTCGTGGACTGGCGCGCGCCGATCGCGCTGCCGTTCTACCGGGCCACCGCGCGCGAGCCGATGGGCGTGGAGCTGCGCCGTCGCTTCGGCTTCTCGCACGGGGTGCTGACCAGCTTCGAGGACGAACGCCTCACGCACGGCCAGGAGACCGGCCTCGGCTCCCGCATCCTGACCGACGAGATCGAACGCCCCCGCGTCGGCCCGATGCGCGACATCGTCGCCACGATCCAGCCCGACCAGGACGAGCTGGTCCGCGCGGACCTGACCGAGACGATCGCGGTCCAGGGCGCGCCCGGCACCGGCAAGACCGCCGTCGGCCTGCACCGCGCGGCGTTCCTGCTCTACACCTACCGCGACCGGCTCAAGCGCGGCGGCGTGCTGATCGTCGGTCCGAACCGCGCGTTCCTCTCCTACATCGGCGACGTGCTCCCCGCGCTCGGTGAGGTCGACGTGACGCAGGCGACGGTGGACGACCTCGGCGCGCTGCCGGTCCGGGCCGAGGAGGACCCCGAGACGGCCACCCTCAAGGGCGACGCCCGGATGGCGCAGGTGCTGCGCAAGGCGGTCTACGGCGGCATCAAGCGCCCGGCGACGCCGCTCGTGCTCGACGTCGGCGGCCGCCGACGTCGCCTCGACGCGGACACGATGCGCGGCCTGGTCCGCGACCTGCTGCACGCCGACGCCCGCTACGCCACGGCCCGCGAACGCCTCCGCACGCACATCGCCGAGGTGGTCCGCCGCGAGCTGGAGGCCGAGGGCGGGACGCCGACCGACGCGGCCGTCCAGCGCCTCGCCGGCAGCCCGGCCGTCCGCGCGTACGTGGACGAGCACTGGCCGCCCGTGGACCCGCCCGGGCTGCTGTACCGGCTGTTCACCGATGCCGAGGCCCTGGCGAAGGCGGCGGGCGGCCTGCTCACCGACGACGAGCAGCGCGCGCTGCGCTGGCCGGCCGCGCCGAAGAGCCCGAAGAGCGCGCCGTGGACGCGGGCCGACGCGTTCCTCGCCGACGAGGTCGCCGACCTGCTCGAACGTACCCCCTCCTACGGCCACGTGATCCTGGACGAGGCGCAGGACCTGTCGCCGATGCAGTGCCGCGCGGTCGGCCGCCGCTGCTCGACGGGCTCGGCGACGCTGCTCGGCGACGTCGCGCAGGGCACGACGCCCTGGGCCACCGACGACTGGCGGACGACGCTCGCCCACCTCGGCAAGCCCGGCGGCCACGTCGAGGCGCTGACCCGCGGCTACCGCGTGCCGCAGCAGGTGCTCGACTTCGCCAACCGGCTGCTCCCGGCCATCGCCGCGAACGTCTCCCCGGCCACCTCGGTACGCCGCGGCGACGGCTCGCTGCGGCTGCGCACCGCCGCCGACGCCGCCCGCGCCGCCGCGGCCGCCGTCGCCGAGGCGCTGGCCGGCGAGGGCAGCATCGGCGTGATCGTGGCCGACGCCGCGGTGGCCGAGGTCAGTGACGCGCTCACCGCGGCCGGCATCGCGCACGACCGGCTCGACGCCGACACGACGGACCTGGACGCCCGGGTCGAGGTGGTGCCGGCGACGCTGGCGAAGGGCCTGGAGTACGACCACGTCGTCGTCGTGGAGCCGGGCGCGATCGTGGACGCCGAGCCGCGCGGGCTGCGCCGCCTCTACGTCGTGCTGACCCGCGCCGTGACCAGCCTCACCGTGGTGCACGCGCGGCCGCTGCCCGAGCCGCTGGCGGCATAGGCTGCGCGGCGATGCGTCTCGTCATCGCGAAGTGCTCGGTCGACTACGTCGGCCGCCTCACCGCGCACCTGCCGCCGGCCACCCGGCTGCTGCTCGTCAAGGCCGACGGCAGCGTCTCGATCCACGCCGACGACCGGGCGTACAAGCCGCTGAACTGGATGAGCCCGCCGTGCTTCCTGCACGAGGCCGAGGGCGTCTGGCGGGTCACCAACAAGGCCGGCGAGGAGCTCGTCGTCACGATCGAGGAGATCCTGCACGACACCAGCCACGAGCTCGGCGTCGACCCCGGCCTCGTCAAGGACGGCGTGGAGGCGCACCTGCAGGAGCTGCTCGCCGAGCACCCGGAGTGCTTCGGCGAGGGGCTGACGCTGGTCCGCCGCGAGTACCCGACGGCGATCGGGCCGGTCGACCTGCTGTTCCGCGACCCGGCCTGCGGCACGGTGGCGGTCGAGGTGAAGCGGCGCGGCGAGATCGACGGCGTCGAGCAGCTCACCCGCTACCTGGAGCTGCTCAACCGCGACCCGCTGATCGCGCCGGTGCGCGGCGTGTTCGCCGCCCAGGAGATCAAGCCGCAGGCCCGGGTGCTCGCCACCGACCGCGGCATCGCCTGCGTGACGGTGGACTACGACGAGCTGCGCGGCTTCGAGCCGAGCGTGCCCCGGCTGTTCTAGGACGCCACGCAGGGCGTCGTCGTCATGCGCCCGGCCTGCGGGCCGGTCGAGGCGAGGTAGAGGTCGGCGAGCCCGCCGGCCGCCGCCTTGAGGCAGAACCCGCCGCCGTTCGTCGCCATCGCGTCGTCGACGATCGTCAACGTCACGCCGTCGGTCGCGTTGTAGCCCTGCGACTCCAGCATGGCCAGCCCGGCCGGGCCGGCCGGCGCGTACGCCAGGCCGGAGGCCAGCAGGCTCTCCTGCATGAGCGCCGCGTCGTGCAGGGTCGCCTTCATCGAGGCGACCCGCGCCTTCGCCTTCTGCGACGCGAGGGCGGGGAACGCCATGCCGGCCAGGATGCCGACGATGATCATCACGGTCAGCAGCTCGATCAGCGTGAAGCCGTCCTCGCTCCCCGGGTCGTGTCTCATACCTCGCAGGATCGCCGCGAGAACGCCCGCGCCACGTCACCCGGCCGGGTGATCAGAACGGGGACCTACGTCCTGCGCAGGTGCCAGTCCACGGTGACGGTCGCGCAGGTCTGCCCGGACTCGTCCGTGAGGTCCACCACGACCGGGAAGCGCACCTTGCCCACCTCTGCGAGCGTCTCGCGCACCGGCCCGGCGCCGCCCTCGATCCGCGCGGTGGCGCGGACGTCGCCGCGGCCGACCTTCTCGTACGTGATCTCGGCCTTGGCGGCCAGCGGCGTGACGCCGGAGAGCAGGTCGGCGATCGCGGCCATCATGACCAGCCCCGACGCCGACTCGGCGAGGCTGAACAGCGCCCCCGCGTGCAGCGTCCCGATGTGGTTGTGCTTGGCCGGGTCGTCGCGCAGCACGAGCACCGCCTGGTCGGGCGTGACGGACTCGTACTCGACGCCGAGGAACCCGGCGAACGGCACCGCCGCCGCGAACAGCCCGGGCAGGGCCGCGTAGTCGATCGTCATGCCGGGACCCTCTCATCCGAGCGCTCGCCCGGGCGACCGCCCGAACGCTCGGCGGCGCGCAGCGGGACGCGGACCTCGTACTCGCCGCCCTCGAGCCGCCACGTGGCGTCCGGGAACGCCCGGCGCAGCATCCGCACGGCCGGCGCGTTGTCCGCGAGGACGACGGCGGTGAGCGTGCGGTAGCCGTGCAGCCGGGCCAGCCCCGCCGCGAGCGCCAGCAGCCGCGGCCCCAGGCCGCGGCCCTGCCACGCGTCGTCCACCACGACCGCCACCTCGGCCGCGCCGGGCTCCCGCGGGTCCGCGGCGTAGCGCCCGACGCCGACGATCTCGTCGCCGACGACGGCGACCGCCGCGTCGCGGGTGTCGTGGTCGACCTCGATCAGCTTGCAGAACACGCCGGGCGGCGGCGTCGTGTAGAGCGTGAGGAACCGGCGGTACACGGACTCGGGCGACAGCCGGTAGAACAGCCGCTCCAGCCGGGCCGCGTCGTCGGGGCCGATCACCCGGATCCCCACGTTGTCGGTCACGTCGCCGAGTCTGACCGAACGCCGTTCGGTATACAACGGTTCCGCGCTGTGACCTGCGTCACCGCATGGGAGGATGCCGCGCGTGATCCCGGTCCCGGTCATCCTCGTCGAGTTCCTGGTGGCGTTCGGGGTGGCCCTGCTCGGCGCGAACGCGCTCGCGTTCGTCCGGCTGCGCCGCGACGGCAACTGGCCGCCGGCCCGGACCGCGGCCGGGCCGTCACCGTCGGCCGCCCGGATCGTTGGCGGATTCGTCGTCGGCCTCGTGGTGACGCTGTGGGCGCTCGCCACGTGGTTCATGAACGACTACCACTTCTGACCTGACCTAGGGCCCTTGCGGCATGTGTCCGAAGTGCTACTGTTGGCTACACAACGTGACTACGCGGGTACAGTCCGTTCAGGTTGCTGCCGAAGAGGAAGGCAGTAGCCACCACACACCACCGGGGAGGTGACAGCGGTGACTCGTCAGAAGACCCAGCGTGGGTCGCTGCTGTCCAGCATCGTCATGGTCATGCTGGCCACGGTCGCCACGGCCATGCTGGCGTTCATCGGGTTCCAGGCGCTGCCGGACAGCGTGATCCCGGCGACGTTCGGCGGCGAGGACCGCACGAACCGCCACGTCAGCGTGACCGACAGCCCCAGCGCGGACCCGGGCCGCAGCGCCGTTCCGGCGACGCAGCCCCCGGTGCCCACCGCGACCGCGAACCCGCACGCGACGCAGCGCCCGACGCACGCGCCGCAGCCCACCCGCACCGGCTCGACCAGGACCGTGACGACCACGTCGCCGAAGGCGGTCACCACCACGACCTCCGCGGCGAAGCCGTCCGCCACGACGACCTCGCCGAAGCCGAGCCCGTCGGTGTCCTCCTCGACGCAGACCGCGAGCCCCGCGCCCACCTGCGGGACCGGCCGCAAGCCGCGCTGCCCGCGCAGCGCGGACCCGGCCACCACGACGACGACGTACTCGCGCTCGTCGTACTCCGGCACGTCGTACACGACCTACGAGGCGCCGACGAACTCCTCCACGTCGGCGAAGAAGTCGGACCTCAAGAAGAAGTCCCGCCGCCGCTGAGCCCGGGCGGCCACGGCCGCCCGCCGCCCCCGGCGGGCCCCGGCTAGTGAATGCCGCCGCTCATGCGTCACAATGACCGCTGCCCTCACCCGCGCGACCCGCGGCGCGGGCAGCAGGACCCTCGCGAACGCCGGACCGGCCGTAGCGCCGGCGGTGACGCGATGCCCGAGCGCGGGCGTGCGGAGACCCCGCAACCGGCGCCCGACCTGAGGAGACACGACGCATGGACGACGGCGCGGAGCTCGTACAGCTGCTCACGCCCGAGGGTGAGCGCGTCAGCCACCCCGACTACGACATCTCGCTGAGCGACGACGAGTACCGCGGCCTGTACCGCGACCTCGTCCTCACCCGCCGCATCGACGTCGAGGCCACCGCCCTCCAGCGCCAGGGCGAGCTCGGCATCTGGGCCTCGTTGCTCGGCCAAGAGGCCGCGCAGGTCGGCTCCGGGCGGGCGCTGCGGCCGACCGACTTCGCGTTCCCGACCTACCGCGAGCACGGCGTCGCGCTCACCCGCGACGTCGACCCGCTGAAGCTGCTGGCGCTGTTCCGCGGCGCCTCGCACGGCGGCTGGGACCCGAACGAGAAGAACTTCGCGCTCTACACGATCGTCATCGGCTCGCAGACGCTGCACGCGACCGGCTACGCGATGGGCGTGGCCAAGGACGGCGGCGACCAGGCCGTCATCGCGTACTTCGGCGACGGCGCGTCCTCGCAGGGCGACGTCAACGAGGCGTTCGTCTGGTCGGCGGTGTTCAACGCGCCGATCGTCTTCTTCTGCCAGAACAACCAGTGGGCGATCTCCGAGCCGCTGGAGCGGCAGACCCGCATCCCGCTGTACCGCCGCGCGCAGGGCTTCGGCTTCCCCGGCGTCCGCGTCGACGGCAACGACGTGCTGGCCACGCTCGCGGTCACCCGCGCCGCGCTGGACTACGCGCGCGAGGGCAACGGCCCGACGCTGATCGAGGCGTTCACGTACCGGATGGGCGCCCACACCACCTCCGACGACCCGACCCGCTACCGCCTCTCCTCCGACCTGGAGGCGTGGAAGCTCAAGGACCCGCTGGAGCGGATGCGGTCGTTCCTGATCCGCAACGAGCTCGCCGACAAGGACTACTTCGACGCGCTCGACAAGGAGGCGGAGGACCTGGCCGTCTACCTGCGCGAGGGCTGCCGCTCGATGCCGAGCCCCGAGCCGATCGCGATGTTCGACAACGTCTACGCCGAGGAGCACCCCCGCCTGGTCGAGCAGCGCGCGGCGTTCGCGGAGTACCTCACCTCGTTCGAGGGGGCCCACTGATGGCACAGGTCACGCTCGGCAAGGCGCTCAACGAGGGTTTGCGCAAGGCGATGGAGAACGACCCCAAGGTCCTCATCATGGGCGAGGACGTCGGCAAGCTGGGCGGCGTGTTCCGCATCACCGACGGCCTCCAGAAGGACTTCGGCGAGGACCGCGTCATCGACACCCCGCTGGCCGAGTCCGGCATCATCGGCACCGCCGTCGGCCTGGCCATGCGCGGCTTCCGGCCGGTCTGCGAGATCCAGTTCGACGGCTTCGTGTACCCCGGCTTCGACCAGATCGTGAGCCAGGTCGCCAAGCTGCACTACCGCAGCCAGGGCGACGTGAAGATGCCGATCACGATCCGCATCCCGTTCGGCGGCGGCATCGGCGCGGTCGAGCACCACAGCGAGTCGCCCGAGGCATACTTCGCGCACACCGCCGGCTTGCGGGTCGTCGCGTGCTCGAACCCGGTCGACGCGTACTTCATGATCCAGCAGGCCGTCGCGTGCGACGACCCGGTCGTCTTCTTCGAGCCGAAGCGGCGCTACTGGGAGAAGGCCGACCTCGACACCGACTCGACTCCGGATCCGCTCTTCAGCTCACGCGTGGTGCGCGAGGGCAGCGACGTCACCGTGCTGGCGTACGGCCCGATGGTCCGCGTCGCGCTCGACGCCGCGTCCGCGGCCGAGAAGTCGGACGGCCGTTCGATCGAGGTCGTCGACCTCCGTACGCTCTCGCCGCTCGACCTGCCGACGGTCGTCGCGTCGGTCGAGAAGACCGGCCGCGCGGTCGTCGTCACCGAGGCGCCGCGCGAGGGGTCGATCGCCTCCGAGCTGGCGGCGGAGATCACCGAGCGCGCGTTCTACTCGCTGGAGGCGCCGGTCGGGCGCGTGACCGGCTTCGACGTGCCGTACCCGCCGAGCCGCGTCGAGGAGGAGTACCTCCCCGACCTGGACCGGCTGCTCGACGCCGTCGACAAGACCTTCGAGTACTAGGGGCTCCCGCATGTCGCGCATCCGCGAGTTCAAGCTGCCCGACCTCGGTGAGGGGCTCACCGAGGGCGAGATCCTCAAGTGGCTCGTCCAGCCCGGCGACGAGGTCCGCGACGGGCAGCCGATCGTCGAGGTCGAGACCGCCAAGGCGGCCGTCGAGGTGCCGTCGCCGTACACCGGCGTCGTCACCAAGCTGTTCTACGACGAGGGCACCACGGTCGACGTGGGCCAGCCGATCATCGCGGTCGACACCGACCCCGGCGCCGGCGACCTGCCGGCCGAGGGCGACTCGGCGGCGCAGGCCCGCGCGGCCGTCCAGGCGGAGCTGACCGGCGCGGCCGGCGCCGACTCGGGCGCCGACTCCGCCGAGGAGGAGGTCGAGGAGGGCAAGATCGGCGGCAAGACCTCCACCGGTCGCACCGCCGTGCTCGTCGGCTACGGCATCAAGGAGACGACCGCCGAGCGCCGCCCGCGCAAGGCCGCCGCCGGCGCGACCGCCGCGCCGACGCCGCCCGCCCGGGTGTCCGCGGCGACCGTCGCCGAGCACGCCGCGAGCGTTGCTCCCGCGGGCGGCAAGGCCAAGGCCAAGCCGCCGGTGCGCAAGCTCGCCAAGGACCTCGGCGTGGACCTCTCGCTGCTGCACGGCAGCGGCCCGAACGGCTCCATCACCCGCGACGACGTCCAGGCCGCCGTCAACGGCTCCGGCACCGGCTCGGGTACGGCCGCGCCCGCCCGCCCGGCCGCCGCCGCGATCCCGCCGGGCGAGCGCGAGACGCGCATCCCGATCAAGGGCGTCGTCAAGCTGATGGCGCAGAACATGGTGCAGTCGGCGTTCACCGCGCCGCACGTCACCGAGTTCATCACCGTCGACGTCACGCCGATGATGGAGCTGCGCAAGCAGCTCGCCACGCTGCCGGAGTTCCAGGGCGTCAAGGTCACGCCGCTCGCGCTCGTCGCGCGCGCCGCGGTCATCGCGGCGAAGCGCAACCCCGGCATCAACGCCTCCTGGGACGAGGCGTCGCAGGAGATCGTGCTCAAGCACTACGTCAACCTCGGCATCGCCGCCGCCACCCCCCGCGGCCTGATGGTGCCGAACATCAAGGACGCCGACCGGCTGTCGCTGGCGGAGCTGACCCGCGCGCTGAACGACCTCACCGCCACCGCCAAGGAGGGCAAGACCCCGCCGGCGGACATGCAGGGCGGCACGATCACCATCACCAACGTCGGCGTGTTCGGCGTCGACAACGGCACCCCGATCATCAACGGCACCGAGGCGGCGATCCTCTGCTTCGGCGCGGTGCGCGAGATGCCGTGGGTGCACGAGGGCGCCATCGCGATCCGGCAGGTCACCCAGCTCTCGCTGTCGTTCGACCACCGGCTCGTGGACGGCGCCCTCGGCTCGCAGTTCCTCGCCGACGTCGCCCGGTGCCTCTCGGACCCGGCGGCGTTCGTCGCCTGGAGCTAGCTACCCGATGCAGCCGTTCTGCTGGCCCGGGACGACGTTGGTGTAGACGGCGCACTGGACCTCGAGGCAGTTGCGGTTGCAGACGTACATGTAGCAGTTGGTGTCGTACGTGCCGGTGCACGGTCCGTTCGCGGCCGCCGGGCCGGCGAGCGTGAGCGCGGCGGCGGCGACGCCGAGCGAGACGAGTGCGGTGCGCAGCATGGGTGGTACCTCCGGGGGTGAGGGGACGGTGCCCCGGCACCGTAACCACCCGCGCGCCGCTACGTCGAGGACGCCCCCGCCCCGGCGGCGGCAGCGGCCCGCGCCTCGGCCCGTGCCACCCGCGCCTCCGCCTCGCGGACCCGCCGGTCCGCCTGCTCGCGCTCGTACGCCACGATCTTGTCCAGCCGGGCACGCCAGACGGCGTAGAGGGCGAGCTGGTCCCGCTCGCGGTCGCGCCACCGGAGCAGGCCGGGGAGGGGCAGGTCCGGGATCAGCTCGTCGTACTCGTCGGTGTACGGCGGCCAGCCCTCCCTCGTGCTCGGGTGCCGCAGGTACTCCAGGAGCCACCACTTCAGCCGCGACCACACCGCGATCACCTCACCCAGTCCCGCACGACCGTCACCGCACTCGCCACCGCGATCGTCCCCAGCGCGGCGGTGAGCAGGTGCAGAGCGGCACTGATGCGCCACGCCTTGACCCGCAGCGCCGCCGCGGTCGCGGCGAGCGCCGCGTCCAGTGCGGCGAGGTGCCGCCGCACGTCGACCGGGCCGCCTCGCCGCTGTGCCGGCCAGCCAGGGGTGCTCACCGCCAGCGCGCGCAGGGCGAGCACGGCGGCCACGCCCGCGAGGGCGCGGGCCAGGAGGCCGAGCGGCGGCCAGGCGGTGGCCGGCGTGAGCGACACCAGCAGCCCGGCGAAGCCCAGGACCAGGCCGGCCTTCGTGTCCAGCGCGTCGGCGCGGCGGTCCTGCGCGTCGGACTGCGCGAGGTCGTCGGGCGGCATGCTCCCGACGCTAGCGACCGGCCCCTGTGGACTACCGGCGGCCGGGCGAGCTGTGGATCACTGCTGCCGGGCGTAGTAGATGTCGCTGTTGAGCCCCTCGGCGAACAGGTCCTCGTCCAGCGACGTCCACGCGACGTGCAGCTTCGAGTCCGGCCCGAACGCGCACTGGAAGAAGTCGCCCATCGGCGTCGGGTACGTCTTCGACGCGACCGGCTTCGTCGACACCTTCGACGCGACGAACTTCTTGCCGGGCCGCGCGGTCGCGGCCATCAGGTACCAGTCCGCGCCGGTGTTCGCGCGGTGGTAGTAGACGATGCCGATCGTGCCGTTCGGCGCGACGTCGATCCACGAGTAGCGGATCAGCCCCGGCGTCGGGGTGACCTCCTGCCGCGACCACGTCCGGCCCTGGTTCCTCGACGTGTACAGGATCAGGTGCCCGGCCTTGATGTTGTCCGCGCAGGTGAACGTCGCCGCGGTCACCGGGTCGCACGTGCCGACGTGCGTGTTGTCGTTGTAGAGCGCGTAGACGGTGCCGTCCTTGGCGACGGTGACCGACGGGTACGTCGTCCACGGGTCGCCGGCCGAGTACGTCCCCATCTGGTACCGCGTCCACGTCCGCCCGTCGTCGGCCGAGACGTACGACCAGAGCGTGCCCTTCTGGTAGCCGGGCTCGCCGGGGTTGGTCGTGACGTCGTTGGCGCCGCCGTCGTTCGTGCACACGACGTAGAGCAGCTTCGACCCCTTGCGGTGGTCGGCCGCGGGGCGGCACCAGCCGGAGTCGTTCAGCGTGACGCCCAGCGGGTCGAACGTGTCGCCGTGGTCGTACGACATGTAGACGGTGTAGCGCCCGGGGCCGTACGCGGGGCCGTCGCCGGCCTGCACCTGCCCGCCCGGGTACGACACCTTGTCGCCCTGGTTGCCGATGTACATGACCACGCCGTCGCCGTGCGCGGCGATCCACGGCCGGTCGTCCACCGGCTCGCCGAACGGCCCCACCGGCCGCACGGTCTCCATGGCCATCTTGCCGTTCGCGGTCGCCTTCCAGCGGGAGAACGAGTTGTCCACGACGCTGGTGTCCACGAAGTACACGTGGCCGGTCTCGTCGACCGCCAGGTCGCCCTCGTCGCCGAAGACGTGGTTCTGCTCCTGCGCCGGCGTGAGCCCGGGCATGTTCGAGAACGTCTTCGAGTCGCCGGACCACCAGATCCACGACATGTTGCGCAGCTTCGTGGTCGCGCGGCTGTCCGGCGAGACGACGAGGTTGTGGTTCTGCTTGTGCGCCGTCACGACGACGTTGCCGAACCGGTCGACCACGAGGCTCGGCTCGTAGCCGCCGAACCCGGTGTCGCTGGTCAGCAGCACCGGCTCGCGGAACCGCGGCCCGGCGGGCGCGGCGGACGAGGGGGCGACCGACACGACGAGCGCGACGGCGGCGACGGTGCCGGCTACGGCGAGCGTGCGCTTCATGCCCGAACGTTCGCCGCGTCGGCCGCCTTCTCCTCGTCGGCTACGACCCGGCTACGACTCCACGGGCTTGTCGGGCCGCGTCACGCCGAGGCACGTGCCCGTGTTGTAGCCCTCGAACGGGTCGTAGAACACGACGCAGTCGGTCGTCGTGCAGCTCGCGAACCCGCAGAACTGGTAGTAGCAGAGCGAGTCGACCTGGCCGGTGCAGCGGCGCTCGAACCGCAGCGGCGCGGCCTCGGCGGGCGGGACGGTGGCGAGGGCGGCGCCGGCCACGGCCAGCGCGAGGAGGGTACGGCGCACGAGGGGGCTCCGTTCGGGGAGAGGGGCGCCCAGGCTAGCGCGCCGCGGCCTCCGCCTTCTCCTCGTCCTCGACGTCCAGCTCCAGCACCGGTGGCGTCGGCGCGACCCGCCAGAAGCGGGCGGCCGCGACCGGCCAGTCGGCGAGCAGCCCGGCCGCGCGGCGCGAGCCGGTCAGCGCCAGGTGCTCCTCGACCAGCGCCCGCACCCGCGCCAGGTCGTCGGCGCCGGCGCGGTCCGCGCGCACCATCGCGGGATTGACCCGGGCGGGGTCGAGGTCGAGCACGAACACCTCGCCGCCGCTCATGCCGGCGCCGACGTTGCGGCCGGTGGGGCCGAGCACGACGACGGTGCCGCCGGTCATGTACTCCGCGAGGTGGTCGCCGACGCCCTCGACGACCGAGACGGCGCCGGAGTTGCGGACGGCGTAACGCTCGCCGGCCCGGCCCGCGACGAAGACCCGGCCGCCGGTGGCGCCGTAGAGGACGGTGTTGCCGGCCAGCACGGCGTCGCCCGCGTCGTTGGCCGGGGGCGCGATCGACACGACGCCGCCGCCCATCGACTTGCCCACGTAGTCGTTCGCCTCGCCGGTCAGCTCGACCCGGATGCCCTCGGTGAGGAACGCCCCCAGCGACTGCCCCGCGACGCCGCGCAGCCGGACGGTGACCCGCCCGGGCGGCGCGGTCGCGCCGTACGCCCGCCCGACCGCGCCGCCGAGCCGCGCGCCGAACGACCGGTCGCCGTTGCGGATCGCCCAGTCCAGCTCCAGCTCGCCGCCGGTCGACACGACCGGCCACGCCTCGTCGTACAGCCGGTCGCCGAGCGGCGCGTGCTGCCGCTGGATCGACACCGGCGCGACGAACCGCCGCGGCCCGTCGGCCGCCACCGCGAGCAGCGGCCGCAGGTCGAGCAGCTCGGCGTGTGGGTCGGTGGTGCGCTTCTGCCGCAACGCCTCCGTCCGGCCGATGGCCTCGTCCAGCGACCGGAAGCCGCAGCGGGCCAGCAGCTCGCGCGCCTCCTCGGCCACGAACCGCAGGTACTGCGCGACCTCCTCGGCCGTCCCGGCGAACTTCGCCCGCAGCTCCGGGTCCTGCGTCGCGATGCCGACCGGGCAGGTGTTGCGGTGGCAGGCGCGGACCATGATGCAGCCCTCGGCGAGCAGCGCGGCCGTGCCGAACGAGTACTCGTCGGCGCCGAGCAGCGCCGCGACCACGACGTCGTGGCCGGTCTTGAACCCGCCGTCCACGCGCAGCCGGACGCGCGAGCGGAGGCCGTTGGCCATCAGCGCCTGCTGCGCCTCGGCCAGGCCGAACTCCCAGTCGAGACCGGCGTTCTTGATGGACGACAGCGCGGACGCCCCGGTGCCGCCGTCGGTGCCGGAGACGTGCACGACCTCGGCGAACGCCTTCGCGACGCCGGCCGCGATCGTGCCGACGCCGGCGGACGCGACGAGCTTCACCGAGACGTCCGCGCGCGGGTTGACCTGCTTGAGGTCGTAGATGAGCTGCGACAGGTCCTCGATCGAGTAGATGTCGTGGTGCGGCGGCGGCGAGATGAGGCCGACGCCGGGCGTCGTGTGCCGCAGCCGGGCGATCTCCTCGGAGACCTTGTGGCCGGGGATCTGGCCGCCCTCGCCGGGCTTCGAGCCCTGCGCCACCTTGATCTGCAGCTCGGTGGCGAACGCCGCGTACTCCGGCGTGACCCCGAAGCGCCCCGACGCGATCTGCTTGATCGCGCTGTTGCGGTCGTCGCGGAAGCGGACCGGGTCCTCGCCGCCCTCGCCGCAGTTGCTCTTGGCGCCGAGCAGGTTCATCGCCCGCGCCAGCGTCTCGTGCGCCTCGGCGCCGATCGAGCCGTGCGACATCGCGCCCGTCGAGAAGCGCTTGACGATCGTCTCGACCGGCTCGACCTCGTCCAGCGGCACCGGCTCGGCCGCGGGGATCAGCTCGAGCAGGTCGCGCGGGTTGGTCGGCGGCCGCTCGTTGACCAGCGCGGCGAACCGGTCGTACGCCGCCCGCTTGCCCTCCTGCACGGCCCGGCGGAGGTTGTGCGCCGCGACCAGCTCCTTGTCCGCGCCCGGCACCGGCGGCGCGTCGGGCGCGGTGAGGTTCTGCAGCGCCTGGATCACGTCGGGGTTGTTGTGGTGGTACTCGCCGCCGCGCCGCCACTTCACGTAGCCCGGGTTGTCGAGCACCGGCTTGGCGGCGTACGCCGCCGCGTGCCGGGCGATCACGTCCTCGGCCAGCTCGGCGAACCCGAGCCCGCCGATCGCCGACACGGTGCCGCGGAAGCAGCGGTCCACGACCGCCGCCGACAGCCCGACCGCGTCGAAGATCTGCGCCGCGCGGTAGGAGTCGAGGCAGGAGATGCCCATCTTCGACATCACCTTGAGCACGCCGTCCTCGACGGCGTGCCGGTACGCCTCCTGCGCGGGCCCCGCGGCGTCCGGGCCACCCGTCTTGATGGCCAGCGCGGCAACCGTCTCGAGCGCGAGGCGCGGGCAGATCGCCTCGGCGCCGTAGCCGAGCAGCGTGGCGAAGTGGTGCACCTCGCGCGGCTCGCCGGAGTCCACGACGATCGACGCGAGCGAGCGGAGCTGCCCGTCGACCAGGTGCTGGTGCACCGCGCCGACCGCGAGGAGCATCGGCACCGGCGCGCGGTCGGGCGTGACGTTCGAGTCGTCCAGCACGAGCAGCTCGGAGCCCGCGAGGATCGCGGCCTCGGCGGCGTACGACAGCCGGATCAGCGCCGACTCCAGGCCGGCCGGACCGTCCTCGACCGGGAACGAGCAGTCCAGCCGCGTGTACCGCCCGAGCACCTCGGACCCGCCGACGAGCGCGTCGAGGCCGGCCGGCGTCAGCAGGAACGTCGACAGCTCCACGCCACGGGCCGCCTCGGGCCGCTCGGTGAGCAGCGGCTCCAGCATGCCGAGCCGGGTGCGCAACGACATCACGGTGCGCTCGCGCAGGTGGTCGAGCGCCGGGTTCGTGACCTGCGCGAACCGCTGCTTCAGGTACGCCGCCACCGGGCGGCCGGTCCCGGAGAACACGGCCATCGCGGTGTCGTCACCCATCGACGACACCGGCTCCTTGCCGGTGGTGCCCATGCTGCGCAGGACGGTCGTGAGCTCCTCGCGCGTGTAGCCGTACGCCACCTGCCGGAGCTGCAGCGCCGGGCCGGGTTCGGCGACCGGCGCCCCGGCGGGCAGCCGGCGCAGGCCGTTGCGCAGCCACTCGCCGTACGGCCGGCGCGCCGCGAGCCACGCCTTGATCTCGCCGTCGGTCTGCAGCCCGAACCGCGGGTCCACGCAGATCATCTGGCCGGGCCCGAGCCGCCCGCGGGTGACGGTGCCGGACAGGTCCACCACGCCCGCCTCGGAGGAGCAGACGACGAGCCCGTCGGAGGAGACCGCGTAGCGCAGCGGGCGCAGGCCGTTGCGGTCCAGGCAGGCGCCGACCCGCTCGCCGTCGGTGAACACCAGCCCGGCCGGCCCGTCCCACGGCTCGGTGAGGCCCGCGTGGTACTCGTAGAACTCCTGGACCGGCTGGGGCAGGTGGTCGTCGCCGTCCTCCCACGCCTCCGGCACGAGCATCGCCATCACGTGCCGGATGTCCCGCCCGGCGCGGACGAGCAGCTCGACGGCGTTGTCGAGCATCGCGGAGTCCGAGCCGTCCGGCTCGATGACCGGCCGCACCAGCTCCTCGTCGATCAGGTGGCCGGTGCCGAGCGACCCCTCGCGGGCGGACATCCAGTTGACGTTGCCCTGGATGGTGTTGATCTCGCCGTTGTGGCAGAGGAAGCGGAACGGCTGCGCCCTCGTCCACGTCGGCGTCGTGTTGGTGGAGTAGCGCTGGTGGAAGACGGCGAACGGCGCGGCGTACTCCTCGTCGCGCAGGTCCAGGTAGAACGCGCCGAGCTGCTCGGCCGCGCAGAGCGCCTTGTAGGTGACGGTGCGGAACGACATCGACGCGAGGTACGCCGGGATGCCGCGCGCCGCGACGGTCCGCGCGAAGCGCTTGCGCGCGCGGTACGCCCGGCGCTCGGCCTCGTCCAGCGGCACCGACGTCGAGCGCAGCAGGATCGCCTGCTCGATGCGCGGCGCCTGCCGGCGGGCGAACTCGCCGAGCGCCGTCTCGTCCACCGGCACGACCCGCCAGCCGGAGACGCCGAGCCCCTCGTGCAGGCATGCGTCCTCCAGCGCCCGCCGGGCCGCCGCCTGGATCGGCTCGCCGCCCTCGACGTCCGCCGGGAGGAACGTCATCGCGACGCCGAGCAGCTCCACGTCGCCCGGCTGGAGGTCCGGCGTGCGCGCGGCGAAGAACGCGGAGTCGACCGGCACGAGCAGCCCCGCGCCGTCGCCGGCCTGCGGGTCGTCGGCGATCGCGCCGCGGTGCTCCACGCGGCCGAGCGCGGCGAGCGCCTGCGCGACCGGCGTGTGCGAACGCCGCCCCTTCACGTCGGCGACGAAGCCGATGCCGCACGCGTCGCGTTCCGGGTCGAGGTGGTAGCTGCGAGCCATCCGGCGGGTCTCCAGGGGTGCGTCCGAACGGGGAGGCCAGCGCCGTTGCTGCCGTGGCCGGAGTCTGTCATGCCTCGTCCGGCTCGGGCGAACCTTGCGCGTTTCGGCCCGGAAACGGGGCAAGATCGCGGCGTGGCCGCACCACGCACGGCACCCGCGGGCCCCCGACTGGTCGCCGACGTCTGTGGCGCGCTCGCCGCGCTCGCCGGCGCGGTCGTCGTGGCCGGCTGGTTCGCCCGGGCGGAGCGCGTGGTCCAGGCCGTGCCCGGTCAGGCGCCGATGCAGTTCAACACCGCCGTGGCGCTGCTGCTGCTCGGAGTGGCTCTGGTGCTCGTCCGGCGCGGCCCGCGCGCCGCGTCGCCGGTCCTCGCCGGGCTGGTGCTGCTGCTCGCCGGGGTCACCGTCGCCGAGCACGTGCTCGACCGGGCCCTCGGCGTCGACACGCTGCTGTTCGACCCGTGGCTCGCCGTCGGCTCGTCGCCCCCCGGCCGGATGGCGCGCAACACCGCGCTGGCGTTCGTCGCGCTGGCTCTCGGGTCGTTCGCGCTCGCGGTCGCGCGCGACCGGCCGCGCCGGGTGCCCGTCGCGGTCGGGATCGGCGCGTCGGCGGTCGCCGGGCTCGTGCTCGTGGCGCTGTTCGGCTACGCGACCGGCGTGTCGGAGGCGTACACGTGGCGGTCGAGCACCGCGATGGCGCCGGCGAGCGCGTTCGCCCTGCTCGTCGCGTCCCTCGGCTACGGCGCCGCGGCGTGGGAGGCCGACGCCGCCGCGCGCCCGGTCCCGGTCGCCACGCCGCGCTGGCTCCCGGTGCCGGTGGCGGTCGGGACGCTGGCGGCGACGCTGTTCCTGTGGCAGGCGCTGGCCGGCGCGGTGGGGTCGCAGGCGATCCCGCTCGACCGCGCCGCGCTCGTGACGCTCGGCATCGGGCTGCTGCTCGCCGTGCTGCTCGGCCTCATGACCGCGGTGACCCAGAACGCCGCGGGGCAGCGCCGCCTCGCGGAGGAGAGGCACCAGCGCGACCTCGTGCTGCGGGAGGCGTACGCCGCCGTCGCGCTCGCCGAGGACCTGGGGACCGGGTTCGACTCGCTCGCCGCGGCCGTCGCACCGGCGCTGCCGTTCGACCGGCTCGCGCTGACGCTCGTCGACCCCGACGGCGCGCGGATCGTCGCCGTCGCGGGGCCGAGGGGCGACAGCGTCCCGGTGGGCACCCGGATGTCGCTGACCGAGCCGATCGTCGCCGACCTGCTCGCGTCGCGTTCGTCGGTGCTCGTGGCGGACGTGGCGCAGACGCACGACACCAGCCCCGCCGCGCGGGCCGGGATGCGGTCGTTCGTGGCGACGCCGATCGTGATCGGCGGCAGCACGCGGGCGTTGCTGACCATCGCGTCGACCCGCGTGGGGGCGTACGACGGCTGCTCGGTCGCGCTCTTCGACGAGCTCACCGAGCTCACCGGCGGCGCGCTGTACACGCTGGCGCGGCTGGACTACGAGCGCGTCACGACCGCGCGGCTGCGCGAGCTCGACCAGCTCAAGAACGAGTTCGTCGGCGTCGTCGCGCACGACCTGCGCTCGCCGATGACCGTCATCGCCGGCTACGTCGACACCATGCTCCAGCGCTGGGACGCCATCGGCGACGACATGAAGAAGGACCTGCTCGCGGTCGTGTCCCGCAACACCAAGCGGCTGTCCACGATGGTCGAGGACGTGCTGCAGGTCGCGCGCATCGAGTCCGGCGACTTCCCCTACGAGATCGCGCCGTTCGACCTCGGCGCGCTCGTCCGCCGCACCGTCGAGGAGATGAACGCCGCCACCCCCGGCAAGCCGGTCCGCGCCGACGTGCCCCCGTCCCTGCCGACCGCGCGCGGCGATGAGGACCGGTACTGGCGCGTGCTGACGAACCTGCTGTCGAACGCGCAGAAGTTCTCACCCCCGGAGCAGCCGGTCGTCGTCTCCGTGGCCGCGCGCCGGGACGTGCTGGAGGTGTCGGTCACCGACCGCGGGCCGGGCATCCCCGAGGAGCAGCTACCCCGGCTGTTCGGGAAGTTCTCGCGCCTCGCCGGCCCGCCGGACGGGCAGAAGGGCACCGGCCTCGGCCTGTACATCTGCAAGGCGCTGGTGGAGGCGCAGGGTGGGCGGATCGGGGCCCGGAGTAAGGTCGGCGAGGGGACGACGGTGACGTTCACCGTTCCCCGAACGGGGGAGCAGTGAACGACCGCGTGCGCGTGCTCGTCGTCATCGAGGACGACGCCGACTTCCGCAGGCTGATCCGGATCACGCTGTCCGGTGAGGACCGCCTGCAGGTCGACGGCGAGGCCGCCTCCGCCGACGAGGCGCTGGCGCTGGCTCGCGACATGCGGCCGCAGCTCGTCGTCCTCGACCACTTCATCGACGGCCCGGTGATGGGCCTCTCGCTCGCGCCGATGCTCAAGCGCGTCGCGCCGGACATGAAGATCCTGCTGTTCACGACGCACGACCTGGCCACGGAGGTCTCGCGCGAGCCGGCGATCGACAGGTACCTGCGCAAGCACGACCTCGGCGAGCTGCTGCCCACGATCCGCGACATGCTCGGCCTGTCCTAGACGCGCCATTCCCGCAAATCTGTCGCACCCCCCTGCTCTACTGGAGGAACCCACCGAAGGAGGTCCGATGTCACCGCTGGTACAGGTCGTCACCCGCGACGAGCTCGAGACGCGCCGCGCCGAGATCGAGGCCGCCATCGGCATGACGGCGGCCGAGCTCCGCACGCTGGACGAGACGCGGACGCTCACCCCTGAGCAGCGGTACGCCCTCGCGGACCTGAACGAGATCGAGTTCCTGCTCGGTGACTCCTGACGAGTCGCGGCTCGCGGACCTGTGCGCGACGTTCGCCGAGGAGCTGCACGCCACCCTCGCCGGCGTCCTGCCCGGCGCGCCGCGGATCGTCTCCAGGAAGTACGAGATCGGCGACCGCTACGTCGTCCGCCCCGACGGCGCGACCGCGCGCGAGCAGCGGATCGCGCTCTTCGTGGGCGGCGAGCGGGTCGCCTGGCTGAGCGTGTCGCTCTACCTCGACCTCGACCGCGACCGCACGTACCTCAAGACCGTCCGGTCGGACATCGCCGTCACGTCGGAGCTGGACGACACGCCGTTGCTGCGCGTGGAGTACGCCGCCGACATGCGCCGCGACCCGATCGCGCACTGGCAGGTGCATGCGGAGCGCGGCGCGTTCTCCTACCTGCTCACCCGCGCGCACCTGCACCGGCCGCGCCGGGTGCCGAAGCCGCACGACCTGTCGTCCGTCCACCTGCCGGTGGGCGGCGAGCGCTTCCGGCCGTGCGTCGAGGACGTGCTCCACCTCCTCGTCCAGGACTTCGGCGTCGACCCGCTCGAAGGCTGGGAGCAGGTGCTCGCCGCCGGCCGCGAACGCTGGCGCCGCCGCCAGGTCGCCTCGGCGGCACGCGACGTGCCGGAGGTCGCCGCGCGGGTGCTGGGCGACCTCGGTTACACGGTCACGCCACCGGCCGAGCCCAGGCCGGTGAACAGGGCCGCGTTGCAAGCCTGGTGACGCTGGGACAATGCCGGCGTGGACACGAGCACCCGGGTACGCGCGCCCGAGCTGACCGGCGCCGGCGGCTGGATCAACACCCCCGGCCCGCTCTCCCTCGAAGCGCTGCGCGGCCGCATCGTGCTGCTCGACTTCTGGACGTTCTGCTGCGCGAACTGCCTGCACGTCCTGGACGAGCTGCGCGACCTGGAGGAGCGCTACGCCGACGTGCTCGTGGTGGTCGGCGTGCACTCGCCGAAGTTCGCGCGCGAGGCCGAGCACGACGCGGTCGTCGCGGCGGTCGAGCGGTACGAGGTCAACCACCCGGTGCTGGACGACCCCGACCTGACGATGTGGCGGCAGTACGCCGTCCGGGCCTGGCCGACGCTCGTCGTGATCGACCCGGAGGGCTACGTCGTCGCGCAGGCCTCCGGCGAGGGCCACGCGGCCGGCCTGGAGGAGGTGGTCCGCCGCCTGGTGGACGAGCACGAGCGCAGGGGCACCCTGCGCCGCGGCGCGCCGCCGCTCGCGATCCCCGCCCCGGAGCCGACGCCGCTGCGCTTCCCGGCGAAGGCGGTCGCGACGCCGCACGGGCTGCTCGTCTCCGACACCGGCCACCACCGGCTCGTCCTCCTCGACGCGGACGGCAACGTCACCCGCTCGGTCGGCGACGGCACCCGCGGCTGGCTCGACGGCCCGGCGGCCACCGCGCGGTTCTCCGAGCCGCAGGGCCTCTGCCTGCTGCCCGACGGCCGGGTGGCGGTCGCCGACACGGTCAACCACCTGATCCGCGCGGTGGACCTGGACACGGGGGAGGTCACGACGCTCGCGGGCACCGGCGAGCAGCTCCGTGGCGCGCCGTTCGCCGGGCCGGCGCGGGAGCAGGCGCTGAGCTCGCCGTGGGACCTGGCCTGGTACGGCGGCCGCCTGGTGATCGCGATGGCCGGCATCCACCAGCTCTGGGCGTACGACGGCGAGACCGTGGGCGCGGTCGCGGGCACGGCCGCCGAGGGGCTGCGCGACGGCCCGGCCGGGGAGGCCTGGCTCGCCCAGCCGAGCGGCCTCGCCGTGCTGGGGGACCGGCTGTGGTTCGCCGACGCGGAGACGAGCGCGCTGCGCTGGTACGACGGCACGAACGTCGGCACGGCGGTGGGCACGGGGCTGTTCGACTTCGGGCACGTGGACGGCGCCGCCAAGGAGGCGCTGCTCCAGCACCCGCTCGGCGTCGCCGCCCGCGCGGACGGCACGCTGGTGGTCTGCGACACGTACAACGGCGCGCTGCGCGGCTACGACCCCGCCACCGGCACGGTCACGACGCTCGCGACGGGGCTGAAGGAGCCGAGCGGCGCGGTCGAGGCCGGCGGGAGGCTGCACGTCGTGGAGTCCGCCGCGCACCGGGTCGCGACCCCGGCGCTGGAGCCGCGCCACCACGCCGGCGAGGCGCGCCGGACGCAACGCCCGGCCACCGACGTACGGCCCGGACCGCTCGCCCTCGAGGTGGTGTTCGTGCCGCCGGCCGGGCAGCACCTGGACGAGACCGGCGGCCCGGCCACCCGGCTCAGCGTCTCGGCGACGCCCGCGAGCCTGCTGACCGCCGGCGCCGGCACGAGCACCGGCCTGACCCGCGAGCTGACGCTCGCCGACCTGTACGTCGAGGGCGTGCTGCACGTGACCGCGTGGGCCGCGACCTGCGACGACGAGGGCGAGCACCCCGCCTGCCACCTCACCACGCAGGACTGGGGCATTCCGGTGCGTCTCGTACCGGAAGGACAAAATCGGTTGACATTGATGCTGCGCGGGGTCTCGGACTGAACCTTCCGGGCCCCGCTCCCCTCTCAGCGGGTGTGATCCCCTCCCTCCCTCGCGCGTTGCCGGAGCTGGCGCCGTACCCGGGCCAGGCCGACTACGCACTCCGGCTCGTCCGCGTGCGCCGCCGCCGTTCGGCGACGGTCGCGGCCTCGGCAACCGGCGCGTTCGTCCTCGCGGTCCTCGTCGGCTCGCGCGGCGACGCGCTCGCGCTGCTGAAATGACCGTTTCGCAGAATCTGAACCTTTTCGGCGCGCCACGCGCTCTACCAGACGTGAGCGCCGAAGCGGTCGACGTGGACCAATCCCACGCGGCCGACCGCGACGCCCAGTTCAAGGCGTTCTTCAGCGCGGAGTTCCCCCGCCTCGCCGGGTACTGCCTCCGGCTGCTCTCCGACGAGCAGCTCGCCCGCGACACGGCGCAGGAGGCGCTCGTCCGGGTGTGGTCGCGGTGGTTCGGCGTCCGCGACCCGCACGCGTACGTCTACCTCGTCGCGACGAACCTGGTCCGCGCCGAG
This sequence comes from Mycobacteriales bacterium, assembly GCA_036382875.1. Taxonomy (GTDB): domain Bacteria; phylum Actinomycetota; class Actinomycetes; order BP-191; family BP-191; genus BP-191. The sequence goes on along the minus strand of DASVPJ010000014.1, from coordinate 2,417 downwards.
TGGCGCGAGCGCGCGCGCCGGGCCGAGGCCTGGCAGCGGGCGGCCGAGCAGACCGCCACCGAGTACGAGGACGACGACCGCGGCCTGCGGGACGCCGTCGAACGCCTCCCCGACCGGCTGCGGGTGCCGATGCTGCTCCACTACTACGCCGACCTCCCGGTCGCCGAGGTGGCCCGGCTGATCCACCGCCCGGTCGGCACCGTGAAGCAGCGGCTGCACGAGGCGCGCACCCGGCTCGCCGCCGAGCTCGGGGAGGCGCGATGACCGACTTCGAGCGGCTTCGCGACGTGCCGGCGCTGGCGCCGCTGCCCGGCCAGGCCGACGCGGCGCTCGCCCGCGTGCACGACCGGCGCCGGCGTTCGGCGCTGCGCCTCGCGGGCACGGCGAGTGCGCTCGCCGTCCTCGCGGCGATCCTCACCACCCGCGGTCCGAGCACCTCGATGCTCGAGCAGACCGACGAGGGGGTGCACAAGACGGCGACCGCGGTCCCGTCGCCGACGGGTCATGGAGGGGAGGCCGACAGCGCGGCGGGACCGCGGCTCGCCACGCCGGGCCCGGACGACCCGACGCCGTCGACGGCGCCCGGGCCGCCCACGGCCGTGCCGACGGTGACGACGTCCGCCGTCCCCACCGTGAGCACGTCGCCCGTGCCGCCGTTGCGGCCGCGACCCGAGCCGCGGCGCGAGATCGAGAACGCGTACTTCGCGCGGGTCCAGCGTGACGGCGACCCGCTGCCGTCCTGCACGCCCACCGCGCCGAACCCGAGCTCCGGCGGGCCCTGCTGGGGGATCAACTACGCCGAGCGGCCCGACGAGGTGCTGATCCGCGTGACGATCTGCACCGACGACACGGACGGCTACCGCATCCCGTTCCGGACGACGCAGGAGCTCGACCTCACGGTGCACAACGCGGACGCGGACGAGCTCTGGCACTGGGCGCGCGGCATGACGTGGGAGCAGCGGCCGCACGAGGTCCTGCTCCAGGCCGAGGAGTGCGTCTCCTGGTTCCTCACGTGGGACTACCGCGACGAGTGGGGGCGGCTCGTCCCGAAGGGCCGTTACCGGATCGACGTGCCGCTCCTGAGCGACCCCGCGATGCCGTTCGCGATCGTGACCGACTTCGACCCGGGGAAGGGCTAGAACGCCTCGGCCGCCAGGTCCATCAACGACAGGTCCGTCGACTCCACGACGCGGCGGCGCGCGGAGAGCTCCGGCAGCACGGTGTGCGCGAAGAACCGCGCCGCCGCGACCTTGCCCTCGTAGAACGCCTGGTCGCCCGCCGCGAGCCCGCCCTCGGACAGCCGGCGCAGCGCCACCTCGGCCTGGCGCAGCAGCAGCCAGCCGACGACGAGGTCGCCGAGCGACATGAGGAACCGCGTGGTGTTCAGGCCGACCTTGTAGACGTTGCGCCGCTCCTCCTGCGCGGACATGAGGTAGCCGACGATCGTGCCGACCATCGCCTGCACGTCCTCCAGCGCCGCGCCGAGCAGCCCGCGCTCGGCGGCGAGCGCGCCGTTGCCGGCGTCGCCCTTCGCCAGCTCCTGCACCTCGTTGAGCAGCGCGGTCAGCGCCGCGCCCTGGTCGCGCACGACCTTGCGGAAGAACAGGTCCATGCCCTGGATCGACGTGGTGCCCTCGTAGAGCGTGTCGATCTTCGCGTCGCGGATGTACTGCTCGATGGGGTAGTCCTGCAGGTAGCCGGAGCCGCCGAGCACCTGCAGCGACTCGGCCAGCAGCCGGTACGACGTCTCCGAGCCGTAGCCCTTGACGATCGGCAGCAGCAGGTCGTTCAGCGCGTCGGCCGACTCGTCGCCCATCTCGATGCGGTCCTGCTGCGTCGCGGTGTACAGCACCAGCGCGCGCATCCCCTCGGCGTGCGCCTTCTGCACCATCAGCATCCGGCGCACGTCCGGGTGGTTGATGATCTCGACGCGCGGCGCCGCCTTGTCGAGCATCTGGGTGAGGTCGGCGCCCTGGACGCGGCTCTTCGCGTACTCCAGCGCGTTGAGGTAGCCGGTGGACAGCGTCGCGATGGCCTTGGTGCCGACCATCATCCGGGCGTACTCGATCACTCGGAACATCTGCGCGATGCCGTTGTGCACGTCGCCGAGCAGCCAGCCTCTGGCGGGCACATCTCCTTCACCGAAGGCCAGCTCGCAGGTGGCGGAGGCCTTGATGCCCATCTTCTTCTCGAGGTTGGTGGCGTACACCCCGTTGCGCTCGCCCGTCAGCTCACCGGTTGCGAGGTCGAAGTGGTACTTCGGCACGATGAACAGGGACAGGCCCTTGGTCCCCGGACCCCCGGCTCCCTCGACGCCGACCGGCCGGGCGAGCACCAGGTGCACGATGTTCTCGCTCATCTGGTGCTCCGCGGAGGTGATGAACCGCTTGACGCCCTCGACGTGCCACGAGCCGTCC
>DASVPJ010000013.1:0-27424 GCA_036382875.1 Mycobacteriales bacterium | reverse complement strand
ACAGGCTGTACGGGTTGCCGACGTATTCGCCGTAGACCGGGATCGGCCGGTAACCCGACGACCGGTAGAGCGCGATCGCCCGGGTCAGGTAGGTCCCGGTCTCCAGCCGGAGCACCGGCCGGCCCGCGGCGAACGCCTCCTCCTCCAGCGCGACCACGAGCTGGCGGGCGATGCCGCGGCCCCGGTACGCCGGGCGGACGTACATCCGCTTCAGCTCGGCGACGCCCGGCTCCAGCGGCTGCCACGCGCCGCAGGCCACCGCGCGGCCGTCCACCGTGACGACCAGGAAGTGCACGTCGTCGTGGGCCGGGTGGACGACCTCGTCCCCGGACTCCGCGAGCTCCCGCTGCTGGGCGACGACCAGCGCGGTCAGCTCGGGGTCGAGGGCGTCGCGGGATTCGATCTGCACGCAGCGACTCTAGACATCGCCCGTTTCCAGCCGGTTGCGCCCAGCTGGACGGGACCCTATTCGTCCGTGTCGTCCTCGACCAGGACCGGCTTGCCGGCGTTGGCGATCGTGGTGACCGTGCCGTCGGCCGACATGTGCAGCAACTCGTCGTCGGAGCGCTGCCGCCGGGCCTTGCGGGCGGCGAGACGCTGCGCGGCGGTGGCCCGGCCGGACTGCTCCTCCAGGCGGATGTCGGTGCCGCGCGGGCCGGCCTGGTACTCCCCGGCGTTCGGCTGCCAGTCGAACTCGCGGTCGCCGATGCGCACCGGGTCGCCCGGCTCGGCGCCCTGCTTGGCCAGCGCCGCCTCGACGCCGAGGCGGTCCAGGCGGTCGGACAGGTAACCGATGGCCTCGTCGTTGTCGAAGTTCGTCTGCCGCACCCAGCGCTCCACGCGCTCGCCGCGCACCACGAACCCGCCGCCCTCCGCGCGCACCGTGAAGCCGCTGTCGTCCACGGCCGTCGGGCGCAGCACGATCCGGGTCGGCTCCGGCGGCGGCGCGGCGGCGCGGGCCTCGCGCACGACCGCGGCCATCGCGTACGCCAGCGCCTGCACGCCCTCCCGGGTCGCCACCGACGTCTCGTAGACCGGCAGCCCCCGCGCCTCGACGTCCGCGCGGACCAGCGCGGCCATGTCGGCGGCGGCGTCCACCTTGTTCAGCGCGACCAGCCGCGGCCGGTCGGCGAGCCCGCCGTACTCGGCCAGCTCGTGCTCGATGGCGTCGATGTCGGACAGCGGGTCGCGGCCCGGCTCCTGGGTCGCCAGGTCCACCACGTGCACGAGCACCTTGCAGCGCTCGACGTGGCGCAGGAACTCCAGCCCGAGCCCCTTGCCCTGCGACGCGCCGGGGATCAGGCCCGGCACGTCGGCGACGGTGAACACCGTCTCCCCGGCGGTGACGACGCCGAGGTTCGGGACGAGCGTGGTGAACGGGTAGTCGGCGATCTTCGGCTTCGCCGCGCTCAGCACGGAGATGAGCGAGGACTTGCCGGCGCTCGGGAAGCCGACGAGCGCGACGTCGGCGACGGTCTTGAGCTCGAGGATCACGTCGCGCGTCTCGCCCGGCTCGCCGAGCTCGGCGAAGCCGGGGGCCTTGCGCCGCTGCGACGCGAGGGCGGCGTTGCCCCGCCCGCCGCGGCCGCCGCGCGCGACGACCAGCGAGGCGCCGTTGCCGACGAGGTCGGCGACCGGCTCGCCGCCGGTGGTCTTCACGACGGTGCCGTCGGGCACGGGCAGCACGAGGTCGTCGGCGTTGGCGCCGTGCCGGTTCGAGCCCATGCCCTGCCGGCCGGAGCCGGCCTTCTGGTGCGGGTGGAAGTGGTAGTCGATCAGCGTCGTGACGCTCGGGTCGACCACGAGGATCACGTCCCCGCCGTTGCCGCCGTTGCCGCCGTCCGGCCCGCCGAGCGGCTTGAACTTCTCCCGGTGGATCGACGAGCAGCCCGGACCGCCGTCGCCGGCGGCGACGTGCAGGACGACGCGGTCCACGAACACGGGGTGGCTCCAATCAAAAGGGCGGGTCCGCTCGCGCGGCCCGCCCCTCTGGGTTGCGAGTCGCTACTCGGACGGCACCACGCTGACGGTCTTGCGGCCGCGCTTCGTGCCGAACTGCACCGCACCCGCCGCGAGCGCGAACAGCGTGTCGTCGCCGCCGCGGCCGACGAGGGCGCCGGGGTGGAAGTGGGTGCCGCGCTGGCGCACGAGGATCTCGCCGGCCTTGACGACCTGGCCGCCGAAGCGCTTCACGCCGAGGAACTGGGGGTTGGAGTCGCGGCCGTTGCGGCTCGACGACGCACCCTTCTTGTGGGCCATGTCTACTTCCCGCTCTCGATCGCCGTGACCCGCACCTGCGTGTACTTCTGCCGGTGGCCCTGGCGCTTGTGGTAGCCGGTCTTGTTCTTGAACTTGTGGATGCGGATCTTCGGGCCCTTGGTGGCGCCGACGATCTCCGCGGTCACCGCGACGTTCTTCAACGCCGCCGCGTCCGTGGTCACGGTCTCGCCGTCCACGAGGAGCACGGCGGGCAGCGCCACGGAGGCGCCGGTCTCGCCGTCGAGCTTCTCGACCTCGATGACGTCGCCGACCGCGACCTTGTGCTGCTTGCCGCCGGTCTTGACGATGGCGTACACGAGTCGTGCTCCTGACCTGTCGGGATGGCGTGCCGAAGTGGCGCGGACTCCGCGCACACGAGGAGGAAGCATACGTCAGGGCGGGTCGGCGGCGCCAGCCCGCGCGAGGCGCGAGGCGAGCACGCCGGCCGCGGCCACCACCGCGCCGAACGCCACGATGCCCGGCCCGCCGCCGCGGGCGATCAGGAAGCCCATCACGGCCGGGCCGCCGATCTCGTGCACCGAGAAGCCGAGCGCCCACACGCCGAGGTAGCGCCCGCGCGCCTCGTCCGGCGCGAGCCCCAGCGACACCGCCCAGCCGCCGGAGGCCTCCTCCAGCTCGGCCACGCACTCCACCACGCCGGTGACGAGCAGCACGCCGGCGGCGGCGTAGACCGGGAGCCCCTCGCTCAGCGCGAGCAGCACGCAGGCGGCGAGCAGCGCGATGCCGCTGCGCCGCAGCGCCCGCCCGCCGCTCGCCACGTCGTGCGAGCGGCGGCTGAACGGCACCTGGAGCAGCACGACGAGGGCGGAGTTCAGCGTGAAGATCGCGCCGGCCAGCGCGGCGGGGGCGTTGGTCCGCTGGTCGATCCAGAGCGGGAACGCGAACAGCAGCACCGACAGGTGCAGGCTCAGCACGCCGTGCGTCGCGGCCAGCGCGACGAACCGGCGGTCGGCCAGCACCACGCCGTAACCGGTCCGCGGCCCCTCCGGGCGGGGCGCGCGGGTGTCGGACACCCGCCGGAGCAGCGCGGCCGCGACGAGGAACGACACCGCGTTGCCGAGCACCAGCCCGACGTACGGCCCCCGGCCGCCGAGCGCCAGCGCGGCGCTGACCAGCAGCCCGCCGACGCCGTAGCCGATGTTGCGGATGGACCGGACGAACGCCGCCGTCGTCACCCGCTCCCCCGGGTCCACGAGCCCGGCGACGAGCGACTGCATCGCGACCCGCCCGACGTTGTCGAGCAGGTGGGTGAACGACGCGAGCAGCACGAACGCCCAGAAGCCGCGCACGAGGGGGAACGCCGCGTACGCCGCCGCGCGCAGGACGTTGAGCACGAGCGTGACGTTGCGCGGGCCGAACCGGTCGATCGGCGGCCCGCCGGCGACGTGCCCGGCCAGCGCGACCACGCCGGTGATCGACAGGCCGAGGCCGACCTGCTCGACCGGCAGGCCGACGGCGTTGACGAAGAAGAGCGCGGCGATCGGCAGGTACAGGCCGTTGCCGAGGGCGTCGACCACCGAGGCGATCGCGACGATGCGCGCGTCGCGGCCGGTGGGGATGGCGAACGTCGCCGCCACCCGCCGCCGTACCCGCCTCGTCCGCGTCACCCGCCGGAGTCTGCCGTTTGCGAGGATCGTCGTCGTGTCGTCACTGGAGCTGGCCGTCGACCTCGCGCGCGAGGCGGGTGCGTTGCTGCTCGACCGCCTTGCCGAGCCGCGCACCGCGGTGGAGAGCAAGAGCACGCCGACCGACCTGGTGAGCGAGGTCGACAAGGCGGCCGAGGCGCTGATCGTGGGGCGGCTGCGGGCCGAGCGGCCGGACGACGGCATCCTCGCCGAGGAGGGCACCGCGGACGCGGGCGCGAGCGGGCTGCGCTGGGTCGTGGACCCGCTCGACGGGACGATCAACTACCTGTACGGGCGGCCGGCGTTCGCCGTGTCGATCGCCTGCGAGGACGCGGCCGGGGCGCTGCTCGGGGTGGTGTACGACCCGTCGCGGTCGGTGCTGTGGACCGCCGAGCGCGGGGGCGGGGCGTTCCGGGACGGCGTGCCGGTGCGCTGCTCGGCGGAGACGGACCTGGCGCACGCGCTGCTGGGCACCGGCTTCGGCTACGACGCGGTTGTGCGGGCCGCGCAGGCGCGGGCGCTGCCGTCGGTGCTGCCGCGGGTGCGCGACATCCGGCGGGCGGGCGCGGCGACGCTCGACCTGTGCGCCGTCGCCGACGGCACGCTGGACGCGTACTACGAGCGCGGGCTCGCGCCGTGGGACCTGGCGGCGGGCGGGCTGGTCGCGCGCGAGGCGGGCGCGGTCGTGTCCGTGCTGCCCGCGCCGGAGCCGCCGGAGGGGCCGGGCGGCGACGTCGTGGTCGCGGCGCCGCCGGCGCTGGCGGGTCCGTTGCTGGCGCTGCTCCGGGAGGCGGGCGCGGTCAGCGGCGCATGAGCCGCCGCGACGGCGGGTCAGCCGCCACCCGTTCTGTGAAGATCACCACGCGGGCGACCGCGGCCGGGGCTTCACAGTTGGGGACGGGGCCGAGGCGCGCTACGCCGCCGCGCGGCGCCGCCGGCGCGCCACCAGGGACGCGGCCACCACCGCGCCCAGCGCGGCCAGCGGCAGCGTCGCCGGCAGGCCGGTCGCCGGGTGGCTCCCGCCGCCCGGCGGCTTCGGCGGGACGACCACCGGCGGTGCCGGCGGGATCGCGCTGATGCCGCGGAGCGGGATCGACCACGCGCCGCGGCCGAAGTTGGCGGCGTACAGCGAGTGGCTCGACGCCTGGTACTGCAGGTCCCAGATCGGCGCCATCGGCAGGTTCGTGCCGACGCGCGACCAGGTGACGCCGCCGTTCTTCGTCATGAACACGCCGACGTCGGTGCCGGCGAAGATCGCCTCGCCGACGACGAGCACCTTGTTCACCGGCGCGTGCGGCAGGTTGCCGCTGATGTCGTCCCACGTGACGCCGCGGTCGGCGGACCGGAACACCGTCGCCGCCGACTCGCCCCACCGGAACCCGGAGTACGCCGCGTACGCGACATCGGGGTTGTGCTGGTCGATCGCGACGCTGGTGACGTAGTGCTTGGGCAGGTCGTCGTCGGCGACCTCCTTCCACGTGGTGAGGATCTGCGGCACCGACGCCGACGCGTCGTGGGTGTACCAGAGGTGCCCGTCGTCGGTGCCGACGAGCACGAAGCCGACGTCCTCGGTCGTCGTGGCGATCGTGGAGACGGTGTTGTAGTTGCGGAACAGCGGGTTGGTCTCGGTGCTGCCCTGCTCGCCGTCGGTGAGGTCGGGGCTGATGACCTCCCAGTCGCCGCCGTCATTGCGCGAGCGGTGCACCAGGTACGACGCGGTGTAGACGATGCTCGGGTTGCCCGGGTCGAACTCGATCGGCGTGAGCCAGTTCTTCCGCTCGCCCTGGACGTCGGTGTCGAAGCCCTCGCGGGTGTTGCCGCCGTCGTGGCTCACCATGCAGGCGCCGTACTGGCTGCAGCCGTAGATGACCTCGTCGTCGTTGGGGTTGATCCGCATCTCGGTGCCGTCGCCGCCGGTGACGTCGTTCCACGTCTCGGTGCCGACCTCGCCGTCGCTGTCCCACGAGCGCACGCCGCCGTTGTCCTGCAGGCCGCCCACGACCCGCGCGGGCCGGGTCTGCGAGACGTCGATCGAGAAGAGCTGGTTCCACGGCATGTGCTTGCCGTGCTCCCAGTTGGCGCCGTTGTCGTCGGAGCGCCACATGCCGCCGTCGTTGCCGAGGTAGACGCGGTCCTCGACCTTCGGGTCCCACGCCATGCCGTGCTGGTCGGCGTGGAAGCCGCCCGGCGAGGTGAACGTGTTGCCGCCGTCCTTGCTCTCCGACAGGTTCACGCCGGTCGCGTAGACGTGCAGCGGGTCCTTCGGGTCGACGTACACGCGGCCGAACCACCACGCGTAGACGAAGCCGCCGGTCACCAGCTCGGAGTCGATCGGCTTCGGCGCGAACGTGTCGCCGCCGTCGGTCGACGTGTAGAAGCCGGCGGTGAGGCCGAGCACGGTCGAGGAGAGGACGTAGACGACGCCGCCCGGCGCGACGGCGACGCCGAGGCGGCCGACCGACTCGAGGTTGGGGCCGAAGAACTGCTGGCCGATGACCTGGAACGTCTCGCCGCCGTCGGTCGACCGGTACAGCGCGGTGCCGCCGCCGGTGTAGTCGCGGCTGTCCGGGTGGCGCAGCCGGTCCCACATGGTGACGTAGACGGTGTCCGGGTCGTCGGGGGCGAGCGCCACGTCGACGGCGCCGGTGGTGGCGTTGAGGCCCGGGTGCTTGAGCGTCCAGGTGTCGCCGCCGTCGGTGGACAGGTAGAGGCCGCGCTCGCCGCCCTCGTTGAACAGCGGACCGCTGGCCGCGACCCACACGCGCTGGGGGTTGCCCGGGTCCACGACGATGCGCCCGATGCGCTCGCTGGTCTCCAGGCCGACGTTCTCCCACGTGTGCCCGCCGTCGCGGCTGCGGTAGACGCCGTCGCCGCCGTAGGTGAGCGAGCCGCCGCCCGGGCCCGCCTCGCCGGTGCCGGCGTAGAGCGTGCCGTCCGGCGCGATCGCGAGGGCGCCGATGGTCTGGTTGTGGTCGACCGGCCAGCGCGACTCGTACGTCATGCCGGCGTCGGAGGAGTGCCACACGCCGCCGGTCGCGGTGGCGACGTAGATCGAGTTCGGGGCGAGCGGGTCGATCACGACGTCGAGCACGCGGCCGCCGATGTGGTACGGCCCGTGCAGCTTCCACGTGCCGGCCAGCGTGGGGGCGTTCAGCGCCTCGGCGCGCATCCGCTGGAACGCGCCCGGCGGCACGACGGCGGTCTTGCCCGCGGTGCGCAGCAGCGCGGCGTCGCCCGGCACCGGCTGCGCGCCGATCTCGCCGGCCGTGACGAACGCCTCCGCGCGCGGGGTCAGCGGCCGCGCGGCGCTCGCGGTCGTGGCGGCGGGCGGCGCGGAGGTGACCGCCGCGACGAGCGCGGCGAGGGTGGCGGCGACGGCGGCGGGGAGACTGCGCATGGCGGTCACTTCGTCCCGGTGCGCCCGTTTCCTCCCGGTTACTCGGCGGGCGCGGCGGCGAACCGCCACTCCTCCGGGGTGACGTCGTCGAACGCCGGCTCCGCGCCGTCCGGGGCGGTCGGCTCGGCGGCGGGCTCCGGCTCGGCCGCCCGCTCCGGCGCCTGCTCGACCGCCCGCTCCGGCGCCCGCTCCGGCGCCTGCTCCGGCGCCTGCTCGGGTGCCGCCGCGGCCTTGGACCGCCGCTTCGGCTTCGCGAGCGCGGCGGGCGTCGGGGCGGCGGCGGCCTTGCGCCCGCCGTTCGACTGCGCGGGGAACTCCTTGAGCACCTTCACGCCGCGGCCGCCGCACTCGGCGCACTGCTCGGTGAACGCCTCGAACAGCCCCTGGCTGATCCGCTTGCGGGTCATCTGGAGCAGGCCGAGCGACGTGAGCTCGGCGACCTGGTGCTTCGTCCGGTCCCGGCCCAGGCACTCCTTGAGCCGCCGCGCGACGAGCTCGCGGTTGCTCTCCAGGATCATGTCGATGAAGTCCACGACGATGATCCCGCCGATGTCGCGCAGCCGGAGCTGGCGGACGATCTCCTCGGCCGCCTCGAGGTTGTTCTTGGTGACGGTCTCCTCGAGGTTGCCGCCCTTGCCGGTGAACTTGCCGGTGTTGACGTCGATGACCGTCATCGCCTCGGTGCGGTCGATGACGAGCGAGCCGCCGGAGGGCAGCGAAACCTTGCGGTCGAGCGCCTTCGCGATCTGCTCGTCCACCCGGTACGCCTCGAAGATGCCCCGGTCGCCGGCGTGGCGTTCGAGCCGCGGCAGCAGGTCGGGCGCGAGCGTCGAGAGGTAGCCCTCGATGAGGTCGTAGTCCTCGCCGCCCTCGACGATGAGCCGGCCGAAGTCCTCGTTGAAGTTGTCGCGGACGACGCGGATCACCAGGTCCGGCTCGCCGTGCAGCAGCGCCGGGGCGGTCTCCTTCTTGGCCTTCTTCTCGATGACCTCCCACTGCGCCTGGAGGCGGCGCAGGTCGCGTTCGAGGTCCTCCTCGCTCGCGCCCTCGGCGGCGGTGCGGATGATGACGCCCGCACCCTCCGGCTTGAGCGTCTTGAGCAGGCTCTTCAGCCGGGCGCGTTCGGTGTCCGGCAGCTTGCGGCTGATGCCGGTCATCGACTGCTCGGGGACGTAGACCATGTACCGGCCGGGCAGGCTGATCTGGCTGGTCAGCCGGGCGCCCTTGTGGCCGATCGGGTCCTTGGTGACCTGGACGACGATCTGCTGGCCGCTCTTGAGCGCCTGCTCGATGCGCGGGGCGCGGCCTTCGAGGGCGCTGGCGTCGTAGTTGACCTCGCCGGCGTAGAGGACGGCGTTGCGGCCCTTGCCGATGTCGACGAACGCCGCCTCCATGCTGGGCAGCACGTTCTGGACCCGGCCCAGGTAGACGTTGCCGGCGTACGACGTGGCGCTCGCGCGGGTGACGTAGTGCTCGACCAGGATGCCGTCCTCGAGGACCGCGATCTGCGTGGTGTCGCCGGTCTGCCGGACGAGCATCACGCGGTCGACGGCCTCGCGGCGGGCCAGGAACTCCGCCTCGGTGACGATCGGCGGGCGGCGGCGGCCCTGGTCACGGCCGTCGCGGCGGCGCTGGCGCTTCGCCTCCAGGCGGGTCGAGCCCTTGATGCCCTGGACCTCGGACTTCGGCTCGCGCGGGGCGCGCACCTTGACCACGGTCGGGACGCCGTCCTCGACGGTCTCCACGACCTCGCCCGGCGCGCCGCCACCGCGCTTGCGGCGGCGCCGGCGGCGGGTGCCGGTGGTGGCGTCGCCGTCGTCGTCGGCGGGCTCCGCGGGGGTCTCCGCGGCCTCGGCCGCGGGGGCTGCCTTGGCCGCGCGGGGCTCGGCGGCCGGCTCGGCGGCGGGCTCGGCGCCGTCGGTGTCGCCGTCGGGCGCCTCGCCCTCGGTACGGGTCCGGCCCCGGCCGCGACGGCCGCGGCGGCGGCGCTTGCGCGGGCCGCCGGGCTGGTCGCCCGCCTCGCCCGCCTCGCCGGTCTCGTCGCCCGGCTCGTCCTCCTCGTCGCCCTCCGCGGCGGCCGCCGGGGCGGGGGCGTCGGCGGGGTCGAGAACGATGCGCGGCTTGCGCCGGCTCCGCACCGGGGCGGCGGGCTCGTCCGCCGGCTCGGCGGCTTCGTCGTCGTCGGCCGGGGGCACGACCGGCGGCTGGAACATGACCACCGGCGGCGGTGGCGTACGACGGCCGCCCGTCGTCTCTACGCCGCCCTCCCCGGTCTCGGGAGCCTCGGCGGCCTCCGGCGCGGGCGCGGCGGACTTGCGGGCCCGGGTGCGCTTCGCGGGCTTGGCCGGCGCCTCGGCGGCGTCGGCGGCCTCAGCCGGGGCCTCGGCCGCCGGCGCGTCGCCCGCCTCGGCGGGCGCGGCCTTGCGGGCGCGGGTGCGCTTGGCGGGCTTCGCGGGCGGCGCGAGCGCCGCCTCGGCGAGCGCCCCCTCGCCCAGGTCCGCCCCGGCCGGAGCCGCCGCCTCCGGCGGCGCGGCGGCCGCCTTGCGAGGGGCTCGCTTGCGCGCCGGCTTGGCGGGCGCGGGGATGTCGTTCGTGGTGTCGTCGTCGGCCATGCCGAACGTTCCTTCCGGCGGGCCCGGGCACCCGGCGAGGGGCGCCGCGCGGGCCGCGCGCTGTCTCGTACCGGGGCGCGAGGCCCCGGAAGCCTGTGTTCGCCCTACGTGGGGGCGTCCGCGGCGCGCCGTTCGGCACCCGCCGCGCGGTCAGGCGCGAGCGGATCGGCCAGGTGGCCGGCTTCGTCGAGCAGCCCCTGAGCCGTCCGCGTCGCCTCCGGAGGGGCGGGCGGAACGAGCTCCGCGACGGCGCGAAGCCCCGACAGAACGTCGTCGGGCCGTACAGCGGGCGTGCTGTGCCGTACGACGAGGCTGAGTATGGCACACGCAGGTTCCTCACCCGACACCCGGACCTCGGCGTGTCGGACCGCGCCACGCGCGTCGATCGTCCGGGTGCCGTCCTTCGTCAGCCGCTGGACCTCCACCACGTCGCGGTCGAGGAACGCCGCCAGCGCGGCCCGCGCGACGTCCACCGGCACCCCCGGCAGCCGGACGTCCCAGGCCGAGCCGTCGATCCGGTCGGGCAGCGACCCCGGCCCCGCCTCGACGCACTCGACCACGTCGAGCCCCGGCGGCAGCGCGGCGTCGAGGGCCGCGCCCAGCTCGGCCGGCGACACGACCGCGCGCAGGCCGATCTCGACGTACTCCGCCTCGCTCGCGGCGCCGGTCGGCGCGGCGCCGACGTACGAGATCTTCGGGTGCGGCGTGAACCCGGCCGAGAACGCCACCGGCGCGCCCGCCCGGCGCAGCGCGCGTTCGAGCGCGCGGGCGAAGTCGCGGTGGGACGTGAACCGCAGCCGCCCGCGCTTGGCGTAGCGGATCCGCACCTTCTGCACGACCGGCTCCGGCGGCGGCCCCTCGGGGACGCGTTGCTTGCGGCTCACGCCACGACCTCGAGCGTCGTGAACACGAGCTCGACCACGTGCGCGTTCGCCTCGATCCGCACCTCGGTGAACGGCACCCCCACCTCCGCCGACCAGCGCGCCGCCTCCTCCGACGGCTCCACGACCGAGCCGCCCGGGTACACGCACTGCCACCGCACACCCCACACGTAGTCGCCCGGCTCGGCGGCGGGGTCGAGCGAGCGCGCCCAGATCGCGGGCGACAGCGCCGTCGTCACGCGGGCGGAGACGCAGTGCCGGAACGCGTAGCGCACCCGCTGCCCGTCCATCCGCTCGAACTCCATGACGTAGTCGCGGGCGTGGTCGTCGAAGCCGTGCGTCAGCAACGCCCCGTCGAACACGTCGTCGAGCAGGCGTTCGACCTCCGCGCGGCTCACCGCACGGACAGCGGCAGCAACGTGCGCCCGGTCGGCCCGACCTGGTTCGCCGTGCCCATGCCCGGGCAGACGCCGCAGTCGTAGCAGGGGTTCCAGCGGCAGTCGTCCACCTCCACCGCGCGCAGCGCCTCCTGCCAGTCGGCCCAGAGCCACTCCTTCTCCAGCCCCGAGTCGAGGTGGTCCCAGGGCAGCACCTCGGACTCCGAACGCTCCCGCGTCGTGTACCAGTCGACGTCGATCCCGACCGAGGCGGCACAGTCCATCCAGCGCTCGAACGAGAAGTGCTCGCTCCACCCGTCGAACCGGCCGCCGTCCTCCCACACCCGCCGGATCACCGCGCCGACCCGCCGGTCGCCGCGGGAGAGCAGCCCCTCCACGATGCCGGGCTTGCCGTCGTGGTAGCGGAACCCGATCGAACGCCCCAGCGTCCGGTCGCTGTTGATGGCGTCGCGCAGCAGCTTCAGCCGCCGGTCGGTCGTCTCCCAGTCGAGCTGCGCGGCCCACTGGAACGGCGTGTGCGGCTTCGGCACGAACCCGCCGATCGACACCGTGCAGCGCACGTCCTTCTGCCCCGCCTCGCGGCGGCCGGTGCGGATGACCTCGTGCGCCAGCTCGGCGATCTCCAGCACGTCCTCGTCGGTCTCCGTCGGGAGCCCGCACATGAAGTAGAGCTTCACCTGCCGCCAGCCGCCGGCGTACGCCGTGGTGACCGTGCGGATCAGGTCCTCCTTGGTCACCGTCTTGTTGATGACCCGGCGCAGCCGCTCCGAGCCGCCCTCCGGGGCGAACGTCAGCCCGGTGCGCCGCCCGCCGCGCGCCAGCTCGTTGGCCAGCGTGATGTTGAACGCGTCCACCCGCGTCGAGGGCAGCGACAGCGAGACCTGCGACCCCTCGTAGCGGTCGGCGAGGCCGTGCGCGATCGGCGCGATCTCGGAGTGGTCGGCCGACGACAGCGAGAGCAGGCCGACCTCCTCGTAGCCGGTCGCCTGGAGGCCGCGCTCGACCATCTCGCCGATGCCGGTGATCGACCGCTCGCGCACCGGCCGCGTGATCATCCCGGCCTGGCAGAACCGGCAGCCGCGCGTGCAGCCGCGGAAGATCTCGACGCTCATCCGCTCGTGCACGGTCTCGGCGAGCGGGACGAGCGGCTGCTTCGGGTACGGCCACTCGTCCAGGTCCATGACGGTCCGCTTGGCCACCCGGAACGGCACCCCCGACCGGGTCGGGTGCACGCGCTTGATGCGCCCGTCGGGCAGGTACTCGACGTCGTAGAACGACGGGACGTAGACGCCCTGCACCTCGGTCGCGAGCCGGTACAGCAGCCCCTCGCGCCCGTCCGCGCGGCCGCCGGCCTTCCACGACCGGACGACCTCGGTGATCTCCAGCACGGCCTGCTCGCCGTCGCCGAGCACCGCGGCGTCCACGAAGTCCGCGATCGGCTCGGGGTTGAACGCCGCGTGCCCGCCGGCGATCACCACCGGCGCGTCGAGCCCGCGGTCGCGGGCGAGCAGCGGGATGCCGGCCAGGTCGAGCGCGTTGAGCAGGTTCGTGTAGCCGAGCTCGGTCGAGAACGACACGCCGAGCAGGTCGAACGCCTTGACCGGCCGGTGCGCGTCGACGGTGAACTGCGGGACGCCGTGCTCGCGCATCAGCGCCTCGAGGTCCGGCCACACCGCGTACGTCCGCTCGGCCAGCACGCCGGGGCGCTCGTTGAGCACCTCGTACAGGATCATCACGCCCTGGTTGGGCAGGCCGACCTCGTACGCGTCCGGGTACATCAGGCACCAGCGGACGTCGGCGGCGTCCCAGTCCTTCACCTGCGCGTTGAGCTCGCCGCCGACGTACTGGACGGGCTTCTGGACGCGCGGCAGCAACGGTTCGAGCCGGGGGAAGAGAGAGTCCATGACCTGCCCAGCGTAGACGGGGCAACGCAACGGCGTGCCCGGAGCATCTACTGGACGTGGAGGCGACGCGCGGCCCGGGCGCAGACGACCGCCGCCACGACCGCGCCCGTCAGCCCGAGCGTCATGTCGCCGATCGTGTCGCGGTAGGCGGTCACCGACTCCGGCGTCTTGAGGATGAACGCGCCGTACTCCCCCACCTCCCACACGAGCGCGGTCGTCGCGCCGAAGCCGACGCACAGCCCGGCGGTGACCCACGCGCCGCAGCGCCGCGCGACCGGCAGGCCGAACGCGAGCGTGAGGATCGCCCAGTTGCCGAGGTGGCACGCGTCGTCGAACCACGTCACCCGGTCGTAGAGGTCGAGCGCGTTGCCGGCCAGGTCGATGACGAACGGCGTCACGAGCAGCGCGTCCGCGACCGCGGGGTACGGCGCCCGCCGCCCGCGCAGCAGCCACACCGCCGGCACGACCGCCGCGGCCAGCGGGTACAGCACGGCGCGCGCGGTCATCGCCTTGTCCGCGAAGCGCTCCCAGTCCAGGTGCGTCATCGCGAACACGACGAGCGCGACGAGCAGCACCTTGAGCGCCAGCGCGACCACGACGGACTTCCTGGGATTCCCCACGCAGGGCAGCGTAGAGGGCCAGCATGGGCGGCGCCTCGGCGCCGGCGCCGGCCCCTCCGTCCACCGAGTCGAACGTCCGCGTGCCCGCCACCGTGGCCGGCCCGCTCACCGACCGTGCCGGCCGCCCTCCGGCACCCGGCTCTAGAGGGGGAGCCATGCGTCATCCCGCACGACCCCGCGCCGTAGCCCTGCTCGCCGTCGTCGGCAGCGTCGCGCTCGGAGTGGCCGACGCCCGCGCGGCGGGGATCGACGACGCGGCGTTCGTGTCGCAGAGCGTGCCCAGCACGCTCTTCTGCGGCCAGACCGCCAGCGTCAGCGTCACCATGCGCAACACCGGGACCTCGGTGTGGCTGCGCAACACCTACGCGCTGCGCTCGCAGAACCCGCCCGGCACGACCCGCTGGGGCGTCGCGAGCGTGCCGCCCGCGAGCAACGTCGGCACCGCGACCAACGCCACGTTCTCGTTCACGATCACCGCGCCGGCGACCGGCGGGACGTACGCGTTCCAGTGGCAGATGCACAACGGCGTCGCCTACTTCGGCGCGCTCACGCCGACCGTGCAGATCCCCGTCTTCTGCGAGGGCGCCAACGGCTACAAGGCCGGCTACCGCGAGCTCACCGGCACCACGCTGGACAAGCTGTTCAACGACAACGCGCACGTCGTGGACGACACGGCGTTCAGCTCGCCGGCGCACGCGCACGTCGAGACGTCGACGGTGTTCTTCGGCGGGAAGTACTGGCTGTACCACCGCAACTTCGAGCAGCGCGGCGTGTCCGTGGCGACGTCGACCGACGGCACGACGTTCACCGCGTACAACGGCGGCGCCTCGGTGCTGTCCGGCCCGGGTGACGTCTCCGCGCCGAACGTCATGGTCGACCGCGACGCGGCCGGCCGGCCGCGGCTGGCGATGGTGTTCGAGCACTGCGACGGCTGCGCCACCGCGACGCCGACGGGCACGCGCATCGGCCGCTCGTACTCCTACGACGGGGTCACGTGGAGCGCGCCGGTCGACGTCGTCGCGCCCGGCCCGTCCTCGTGGGACGGCCACATCGTCGGCACGCCGAACGTCGTCCGCACGCCGGACGGCCGCTACCGGGTCGGCTACCACGCGCACCCCACCTCGGGTGACCCGGCGAACAACTTCCTGACGATCGCGTTCGCGGACGGCGCCTCGCTCGACGCGACGCTCGCGAAGTCGAGCCTGCCGTCGGTCGGCAACAACACGGCCGCGGCGCCGGGCTGGTGGGCGCGGGCCGGCGTCGGCAAGCGCGACATCGTGAAGGAGGGCGCGTACTGGTACATGGCGTTCGAGGGGTTCCGCGGCGACGTGAACTGCTCGACCAACGCCATCCTGTCGTGGGGCCTGGCGCGGACGACGGACCCGACGTTCCGCACGGGGTGGCAGTTCAGCCAGCGCAACCCGATCCGTATCGACCGGCAGGGCCGGCAGTGCGGCGAGGACATGGTGTCGTTCCAGGTCGTCAACGGCGCGCCGTACGTCGTCATCCCGGGCATGGACCAGCTCGCCGGCGGCGTCGCCACCAACGTGCCGGTGAAGCGCTACCGCATCGTCGACGGGCCGCGCGGGCGGATCACCAGCGAGATCGTCGCCGCGTCGCGCACCTCGGACGGCCAGGGCTACTACGAGGTCAACGCCGCGGGCAACGTGTACGCGTACGGCAGCGCGACGTTCCACGGCAGTCCGGCGCCGGCGCCGAGCCCGGTCGTCGGCATCGCCGCGAAGCCGGGCGGCGGCGGCTACTGGATCACCACGGCGCGCGGGCACGTCTACGGCTACGGCACCGCCGGCTACTTCGGTGGCGCCGACTCGCTCGTGCTCAACAAGCCGATCGTCGGCATCGCGGCGACGCCGTCCGGCAACGGCTACTGGCTGGTCGGCGCAGACGGCGGCATCTTCAACTACGGCGACGCGCCGTTGAAGGGGTCGATGGGCGGGCAGTTCCTCGCCGCGCCCGTCGTCGGCATGGCGGCGACGGCGAGCGGCCAGGGCTACTGGCTCGTCGCGTCGGACGGCGGGATCTTCAACTACGGCGACGCGCCGTACTCCGGCTCGATGGGCGGGCAGGCGCTGAACCAGCCGATCGTCGGCATCGCGGCCGCCCCGGACAACGGGTACTGGATGGTCGGCAGGGACGGCGGCATCTTCGCGTTCCCGTCGTCCACGCCGTACGTCGGCTCCACCGGCGGCTGGCTCGCGGACATGCCGAACGCCACGCCCACCAGCCCGAACCCGGCGTGGGCGATCGGCATCACGAGCGCCCCGGCGAGCATGGGCGCGGGGTACTGGATCGTGTTCCGCGACGGCGGGGTCCTCGCGCTCGGGTCGGCCAGGTACCACGGCGACCCGTCGTTCGCCTGACGGCCGCCTGACGTGAGCGGGAGGGGCGTCCCGGCCTCCGGGGCGCCCCTCTCGTCGTGGCCGCCCGATCCGGGTGAGATGGACGGGTGGAGATCGAGCGCGAGGACCTCACCCCGAGGTGAGGGGGTCCCGAGGTCAGGTCGCCGGAAGTCCGCGAAGTCCCACTCGCCGTGCGTCAGGCGGCGTCGAGCGTGACCTCGTGGCCGTGCGCCCGCGCCCAGTCCACGACCTGCTGCGCGGAGCCGTGCGCGGCCCCGGCCGGCGGGCGCGGCGCGCGCCACTCGACGCCGCGCAACGGCACCGCCGTCCCGTCGGCGAGCACCGCGACCGCGCGGCGCGGCGCCTCCGGCGACACCCGCACGGAGCGCACGTCGGACCACGGCACCCGGTGGCGGCGCAGCAGGCCGGTCTCGATCCCGTCGTCCGTCAGCCGGGTCGCGCCGTGCCGCGGCAGCCACACCTGGCCGAACGTCAGCGCCGTCCACGCGACGGGCACCCACGTCCGGTCCACGACGGCGACCGTCCCCACCGCCCCGGGCAGGACGTAGAGCCAGGCCGGCGGGACGCGGCCGTACCAGATCCGCAGCGAGTCAGTCCCAGGCATTGCTGCGCATCTTCACGTTGCACAGCAGGCCGATCGCCATCATGGTCGCGAACATCGACGAGCCGCCGTACGACACGAACGGCAGCGGCAGGCCGGTCACCGGCATGATGCCGAGCGTCATCCCGATGTTGACGAACGACTGGAACGCGAACCACGAGACGACCCCGGCCGCGACGAGCGTGCCGAACATGTCGCCGGCGTTCACGGCTATTCGGGTGCCGCGCCAGAGGATCATCCCGAGCAGCAGCAGGATCGCGCTGGCGCCGACGAAGCCGAGCTCCTCCCCCGCGACCGTGAACACGAAGTCGGTCTGCTGCTCGGGGACGAACTGCCCGTTGGTCTGCGTGCCGTTGAACAGCCCCTTGCCGGTGACCCGGCCGGAGCCGATCGCGATCTTCGCCTGCTTGACGTTGTAGCCGGTGTGCTTGGGGTCGGCGTCGGGGTTGGCGAACGCGGTGAGCCGCTTCTCCTGGTAGTCCTTGAGCAGGTGGAAGTGCAGGATGCCCCAGCCGCCCAGCACGCCGAGGATGACCAGCCCGGCCACCCAGCGGGTCGGCGCGCCGGAGACCGCGAGCACGCCGAGGATCACGAAGACGAACACCATCATCGTGCCGAAGTCGGGCTGCAGCAGGATCAGCGCCATCGGCACCGCGGCGAGCATCAGCACGAGCAGCACGTCGCCGCTGCGCGGGTCGGCCTCGTTGTCGCGTTTCTCGCCGAGGATCATCGCCATGCCGACGACCAGCGCGACCTTGGCGAACTCCGACGGCTGGATCTGGAACCCGCCCCCGATGACGATCCACGAGTGCGCGCCGTTGATGGTGGAGCCGAGCGGCGACAGCACCGCCACCAGGCCGAGGCACGACGCGACGTAGACAACAGGCGCGTACGCCCGGAGCATCCGGTAGTCGACCAGCGCGGCGCAGGCGCCGAGCGCGAGCCCGATGCCGACGTTGAGCACGTGCCGCTTGAGGAACGTGTTCGGGTCGAGCCCCTTCGCCGCGAGGTTCGACTTGGTGGCCGACCAGACGAGCATCGCGCCGATGCCGGACAGCGCGATCGCGGAGAGCACGAGGATCCAGTCGAGCCGGCGCAGCGGCGACTCGCGGTCGAACGCCTTCTCGCGGAACGTCTCGCGGTCGTTGAGCCGGACCGGCGACACCCGCGGCGTGGCCCACTCGGGCGTGGCTACCACAGCCGCCGCCGTTCCGGCAGCGCCACCGGCGCGGGCGACAGCGACGCCGGCGCGGCGGCCGCCGGGCGCGGCGCGGTGATCGTGCCGTCCGGCGCGATGCGCGGCAGCGACGACGGCGGCTGCCCGCCGCGGAACGCCGCCTTGCGCCCTTCGAGCCCGTAGATGCCGTCCCAGATCTGGCGGACGGCGGGCGCCGCGATCTGGCCGCCCTGCCCGGCCTGCTCGACCATCACGACGACGGCGTAGCGCGGGTCGTGCACCGGGCCGTAGGACGCGTACCAGGACGTGTTCTGCTTGCCGAACACCTCGGCGGTGCCGGTCTTGCCGGCCGTGTGCAGCACGCCCGTGGGGAAGCCGGCGAACGCCCCGCGCGCGGTGCCCGCCGTCGGCACGTCGGACAGCGCGGCGTGGACGTACGCGAGCGTCTCGGGCCGCACCGGCAGCGTGCGCACGACCGGGGGCTTGATCTCGCGCAGCACCCTGCCGTCCGGGCCGATGACCGCCTTGGCGATGCGCGGCGAGTACAGCGTGCCGCCGTTGGCCAGCGCGGCGTACGCCATCGTCATCTGCAACGGCGTGACCAGCACCTCGCCCTGGCCGACGTAGTGGTTGGCCGCGTCGCCGAGCCGGTACTTGAAGCCCTCCTCGCAGTTCTCCTTGCTGATCGCGCGCACGTAGTCGCTGTACTGCGGGTTGGCCGCGTCCTTGCAGTACTGGTCGCGGTTCTCCTCCCACGTCTTCCGCTTCAGCGCGCGGTCCATGATCACGCCGGCCCGCTCCACCGGCAGGTCGATGCCGGTCCGCTTGCCGAAGCCGAACGCGCGCGCCATCGCCTGCAGCGGCTCGGTCGGCGGCCGCTTCTGGTCGACCAGCGCCTCGTCGGCGTACCACTCGTCGATCGCGAACTTGTAGTACACGGTGTCGCACGACTTCACGAGCGTCGTGTGCAGGTTGATCGCGCCCTCGCCGCGGCCCTCGAAGTTGCTCTTGAACGAGTTGCCGACCCGCAGCCGGCCCGGGCAGGAGTAGACGCCGTGCAACGGCGCCCGCCCCGACTCGACGGCCGCGGCGGTCGACACGAGCTTGAACGTCGAGCCCGGCGCGAACGTCCCCTGCACCGCTCGCGACACGAGCGGGTCGCCGGCCGCCTTGCCGAACGCCTTCTCGTACTCCGCCTGCGACATCCGCACGCCGAAGCGCGCCGGGTCGAACGTCGGGTTGCTCGCGAGCGCGACGACGCGACCGTTCGTCACGTCGACCACGACGGCCGCGCCGGACGGCGCGGGCGAGAGCCGGCCGTGCGTGTCCGGGCCCTTGCGGCGGGCGTAGAGCATCCAGTCGGACAGCGCCTGCTCGGCCGCCTGCTGGACGCCCGCGTCGAGCGAGAGGACGACGTCGTTGCCGGGCACCGGCTCGCGCGTCTCGACCACGCCGGTCACGCGGCCGAGGCGGTTGACGGAGACCGTCTGCAGGCCGCTGACGCCCTTGAGCTCGCGGTCGTACATCTCCTCGATGCCGCCGCGGCCGACCAGGTCGCTCGGGTCGTAGCCGTCCTTGTACGCGCCCTTGCCGACCTCGTCCGGGTGGATGCGCCCGAGGTAGCCGAACACGTGCGCGGCCAGCGACTTCTGCGGGTACGCGCGGACCGCGACCGCCTCCGCGTCGACGCCGGGGTAGTCGTCGCGGTGCTCCATGATCTGGAACGCCACCGCCGGCGGCACGTCCCTGGCGACCGGCACCGGCTGCAGCGGGGAGCCGTTGTTGCAGACGGTGATCTTCTTCTCGCGGCGCTCCTTGGCGGGGCCGCAGGGCTTCACCTCGGCGAGGAGCTGGTCGGCCGGGACGTCGATCAGCTTGGCGAGCCGCGTCATCGCGGCGACGCCCTTGTCCTTCTGCTTCGCCAGCTCGGCGTAGGAGACCGAGACGACCAGGCTGGTGCGGTTCGTGACGAGCGGGCGGCCCATGTCGTCGAGGATCCGGCCGCGCGTCGCGGGCTCCACGATCGAGCCGCGGCCGTTGTCCGCGGCGATCCGCTCGTACTGGTCGCCGGCCAGCACCTGGAGGTACCAGAGCCGGCCGAGCAGCGTTCCGACGAGGCTCAGCACGAGGACCTGGAGCACGGCCAGGCGCAGCCGTGAACGGTCGCTCATGTCCCCGGGGTCCCCGCGGCCGCGCGGAGCCTGCGGAGCGCGGTCGTGGGGTTCATCTGGCGCCTCTCGGGTCGTCGGACCGGCTCCGCAACGCGGTGACGGCCGCGAACACGAACGGGGTGAGGACCACATCGTAAAGACTGGTCAGCAGAAGGGAACGGGCGACCGGCTCGGCGCTGATCCGCGGGTCGCCGAGCAGCGCGCCGAGGCCGGAGTACATGAGCACCGCTACCGCCGTCAGGCCGCCGATCACCAGCATCGGGGTGAACGTCGCCAGCCGGTCGAAGTACGAGCGGATCACCCCGCCGGCGTAGCCGACCACGCAGTAGACGAGCGCGAGCAGCCCGAGCGTGTGCGTGCCGAGCAGGTCGGCGACCAGCCCCGCGCCGAACCCGGCGCCCATCCCCGCCGCCGGGCCGTCGGACAGCGCGAAGCAGACGACGACGACGAGCACGAGGTCGGGCTTGGCGCCGAGGAACGACATCCGGGCCAGCACGCTGCCCTGGAGGAGCAGGGCGGTGAGCAGGCTCAGGACGACGACGGCGACCCGGTTCGCGCTCACGGCGTGCCGGTGGGCCGCGGCGTCCCGAACGTCCGTCCCGGCGTCGGCGTCGGGCTCGGCGTGGCGCTGGGGCAGGGGCTGGGGGGCGGCGCGCCGGGGGTCGGGCTGTCGCCGGGGCCCGGCGTCCGGCCGGGGCCGGGCCCGGGGCTCGCGGAGCCGCACCGCACCGGCGTGGGCGACGGCGTGGCCGTGGGGGTGGGGGTCGCGGTGAGCAGCACGGCGTTGCGCGGGTCCTTGCGCGGCGGCTCGACCACGACGGCGACCGTGTCCAGCGCGGTGAACGTCACGAACGGCCGCACCTCGACCGTCCGCGTCACCACGCTGCGTTCGGTGCTCACCTTGGTCACGACGCCGATCGGCACGCCGCTGACGATCCCGCCCTGGACGCCGTTGCTCACGATCGCCTCGCCCACGCTGACCTGCGCGGTCGGGGCGAGGAGCTGCATCTCCATCGGGCGCAGGCCGTTGCCGGTCACCGGCCCGGTCGTGCCGTGCACCGACAGCCGGCCGATCACGGTGAACTCCGGGTCGATCGCCAGCAGCACCTGCGCGCTGAACGGCGCCACCTCGACCACCTTGCCGACGAGCCCGTCGCCGTTGACCACGGTCTGGTCCTTGCGCAGGCCGTCGCCGGAGCCGCAGTCGACCGTCGCGACCCACTCGAAGTTGTCCGGGCCGAGCGCGATGACGCGGCAGCGGACGGTCTTGTAGCCGCCGCGGGTGGTGAGGCCGTTGAGCTTGCGCAGCTCCTCGTTCTCGCGGCGCAGGTCGTCGACCTGGTGGAGCTGGTTGCGCAGGTCGGTGTTCTCGTCGCGCAGCCGGTGCACCTCGTCGTTGAGCCCGCCGAGGTCGCCGAGCGTCGAGAGGGCGTTGCCGATGGGCCGGACGGCGGAGGTGACCGCGCGCTGGACCGGGCCGAACACGGCGGCGGTCGCCCGGCGGAGCCCCCGTAGCGCCGTGCCGTCGCCGGCCCGGTAGTCGATCGTGATCAGCGTGAACGACGTCAGGATGAGGAGCGCGAGGACGATCCTCGTTCGGCGCGAGTCGCGGTACACGCCGCCCTAGTGCCGGGGAGACGAGATCAGCACCTGCCGGAGCGCCTCGAACTCCTCGACGCACTTGCCCGAGCCCATCGCCACCGAGTGCAGCGGGTTGTCGGTGATGTGGATCGGCATGCCGGTCTCGTGCTTCAGCCGCTCGTCCAGGCCCTTGAGCAGCGCGCCGCCGCCGGTGAGCACGATGCCGCGGTCCATCACGTCGCCGGAGAGCTCCGGCGGGCACTTGTCGAGGGTCGTCTTCACGGCGTCGACGATGGCGTTGACCGGCTCCTCGATCGCCTTGCGGATCTCCTCGGCGCTGACCACGATCGTCTTCGGGAGGCCGCTCACCAGGTCGCGGCCGCGGATCTCGGCGTGCGGCTCGTCCGGCGCGGGGAACGCCGAGCCGATGGCCATCTTGATCTCTTCCGCGGTGCGCTCGCCCAGCATGAGCGAGTACTCCTTCTTGACGTAGCTGATGATCGCGTTGTCCAGCTCGTCGCCGCCCACGCGGATGCTCTGGCTCGTCACGATGCCGCCGAGCGAGATGACCGCGACCTCGGTCGTGCCGCCGCCGATGTCGACGACCATGTTGCCGGTCGGCTCGTGCACGGGCAGCCCGGCGCCGATCGCGGCGGCCATCGGCTCCTCGATGATGTACACCTTGCGCGCGCCGGCCTGGTAGCCCGCCTGCTCGACGGCCCGCTGCTCGACGCCGGTGATGCCGGACGGGACGCAGACGACCACGCGCGGCTTGGCGAAGTGGCGGCGGCGGTGCACCTTCTGGATGAAGTACCGCAGCATCCGTTCGGTCGTCTCGAAGTCGGCGATGACGCCGTCCTTGAGCGGCCGGATCGCCACGATGTTGCCGGGCGTGCGGCCGATCATCCGCTTGGCCTCGGTGCCGACCGCGAGGATGCCCTTGTTGTTCGTGTTGATCGCGACGACGCTCGGCTCGTTCAGGACGATGCCGCGGCCGCGGACGTAGACGAGGGTGTTCGCGGTGCCGAGGTCGACGGCCATGTCCCGGCCGAGGAACGACATGCTGCTGGCTGCCATGAAGAAAGAGGACCTTCCGGGGGGAACGCGGCGAACGCCGACCCGAGCGATGGTAGCCGAGGCTGTCGACATACCGTTAATGGGCCGTTCGGAGCAGCCCGCCCCGCTCCCCCACCCCGACGGATTTCGCGACCCGGTCGCGGCACCCGCACGCGGATGTACGAGAACGCGACGGGTCGCGCGCGGGCTGGAGGCCGGGCTGGAGGGCGGGCTGGAGGGCGGGCTAGAGGGCGGGGAAGAAGATGCCGATCTCGCGCTGGGCCGACTCGGGCGAGTCGGAGCCGTGCACGAGGTTCTGGCCGATCTCCAGCGCGTAGTCGCCGCGCAGGCTGCCCGGCGCCGACTTCACCGGGTCGGTCACGCCCATCAGCGTGCGCACCGCCTCGACCGCGCGCGGGCCCTCGACGACGAGCGCGACGAGCGGGCCACCGGTGATGAAGTCCACCAGCTCGCCGAAGAACGGCCGCTCCCGGTGCTCGCCGTAGTGCTCCTCCGCCGTCTCGCGGGCGAGCGTACGGAGCTCCATCGCGACGAGCGTGAGCCCCTTGCGCTCCAGGCGGGTGACGACCTCGCCGACGAGGCCGCGGCGTACGCCGTCGGGCTTGACCAGGACCAGGGTGCGTTCGGACATGGGGCGGGACTCTAGCGGACGTTCAGCCGAGCAGCAGCGTCCGCGCCTCGCCGACCGTGTACAGCGAGCCGGTCACGAGCACCCCCGCGCCCTCCCCCGCCTCGTCGGCGAGCGCGACGGCGGCGTCGATCGCGTCCGGCAGCATCGGCTCCACCACGACCCGGTCGGGGCCGAACACGTCCACCGCCACCGCCGCGAGGTCGTCGGCGGACAGCGCCCGGGGTGAACGGTTCGTCGTCACGACGACGTCGGAGAGCACGGGCTCCAGCATCGACAGCATCGCGTGGGCGTCCTTGTCGGAGAGGATCGCGACGACGCCGACGAGCCGGTCGAACCCGAACGACTCGTCCAGCGCCCCCACGAGCGCCGCGGTGCCGCCGGGGTTGTGCGCACCGTCGAGGAGCACCGTCGGTGAGCGGCGTACGACCTCGAGCCGGCCCGGCGACTCGACCCGCGCGAACCCGGCCCGTACGGCGTCCACGTCGAGCGGCTGCTCCCCGCCCCCGAGGAACGCCTCCACGGCGGTAAGCGCGCACGCGGCGTTCGACGCCTGGTACGACCCGTGCAGCGGCAGGAACACCTCCTCGTACACGCCGCCGAGCCCGCGGATCGTGAGCACCTGCCCGCCGACGGCGACGCGGCGCTCGGCGACGCCGAAGTGGATGCCCTCGACGGCCAGCTCCGCGCCGACCTCGGCGCAGCGGCGTACGAGCACCTCAGCCGCGGCGAGCTCCTGCACGCCGCTGACCACGCGCGCGCCCTCGTGGATGATCCCGGCCTTCTCCGTCGCGACCTGCTCGACAGTCGAGCCGAGCTCGGGGTGGTCGAGGCTGACCGGCGTGATGACGCAGGTGCCGGCGTGCAGGACGTTCGTGGCGTCCCACAGCCCGCCCATGCCGACCTCGACGACCGCGACGTCCACGGGCGCGTCGGCGAACGCGGCGTACGCCATCGCCGTCAGCGCCTCGAAGTACGTCACCCGCAGCGGCGAGCGCTCGTCCACGAGCGCGTGGTACGGCGCCACGTCGTCGTACGCCCGGGCGAACGCCTCCTCGTCCAGCGGGTCGCCGTCGACCGCGATGCGCTCGCGGACGCTCGCCAGGTGCGGCGACGTGTAGCGCCCGGGCCGCAGGCCGAACCCGCGCAGCAGCGCGTCCACCATCCGCGTCGTGGACGTCTTGCCGTTCGTGCCGGTCAGGTGGATCGACGGGTACGAGCGCTGCGGCTCGCCGAGCAGGTCCACGAGCAGCGAGATCCGCGAGATGTCCGGCTGCATCGCCAGCACCTCGTCCTTGCCGGGGACGCGGTCGGCGAGGGCGCGCTCGACGCGCGCGAACGCCTCGGCCGGCGACTCGCCCGCGGTGTCGGCCGGCAGGTCCGCCAGCGACTCGTCGCTCACGCGGGCAGCGCGTCGAGGAGGGCCCGCAGCCGGCCAAGCTCGGCCTCGGCGTCGGCGAGCCGCTGCCTGGTCTCCTCGACCACGGCCGGCGGCGCCTTGTCGGTGAACGACGCGTTGCCGAGCTTGCCGGAGAGCTTCTTCGCCTCGCCCTCGTGGCCCGCGATCGCCTTGGCCAGGCGCGCGCGCTCGGCCACGACGTCCACGGCGCCCGACAGGTCGAACGACACCTCGACGCCGCCCGCCGTCACCGTCGACCAGCCCTCGCCGGCCTCCCCGCCCAGCTCGAGCCGCGCGAGCGAGGCGATGGCCTGGCCGTACGCCGCCACGAACGCCTCGTCGGCGCGCACGACGGCAGGCAGCTTCGCGGACGGCTTCACCTGCTGCTCGGCACGGAACCGCCGGACCTCGGTGACGACGGCCTGGAGGCGTTCGACCTCGGCCTCGGCCGTGTCGTCGTGGCGCGCGTCGTCCACGACCGGCCACGACGCCACGACGACCGACTCGGCGCCGGTGAGCGTCGGCCAGAGCGCGTCGGTGACGTACGGCACGAGCGGGTGCAGCAGCCGCAGCAGTGCGTCGAACACGTGCCCGAGCACGGCCCGGGTCCGCTCCGCGTCGGCGCCGCCGGCCGCCATCGGAATCTTCGCCAGCTCGACGTACCAGTCGCACAGCTCGTCCCACGCGAAGTGGTAGAGCGCCTGCGCCAGCGCGCCGAACTCGTACGACTCGTACGCCTCGTCGACCTGCGCCACCACGCGCTGCAGCCGCGACAGGATCCAGCGGTCGGGGCCGGTCAGCTCCGCCGCGGGCGGCAGCGCCGCCGACGGGTCGGCGCCGGAGAGCAGCGCGAAGCGGGTGGCGTTCCAGAGCTTGTTGCAGAAGTTCCGCGCGCCCTCGACCCACTCGTCGGAGATGGCGGCGTCGGAGCCGGGGTTGGCGCCGCGGGCGAGCGCGAACCGCAGCGCGTCGGCACCGTAGCGGTCCATGAAGTCCAGGGGGTCGATGACGTTCCCCTTGGACTTGCTCATCTTCTGGCCCTTGCCGTCGCGCACCAGGCCGGTGATCGCGACGGTACGGAACGGCACGTCGGGCATCGCGTACAACCCGAACATCATCATCCGGGCGACCCAGAAGAAGATGATGTCGTAGCCCGTGACGAGCACGTCCGTCGGGTAGAAGCGCTCGAGGTCCGGCGTCTCGTCCGGCCAGCCCAGCGTCGAGAACGGCCAGAGCGCCGACGAGAACCACGTGTCGAGGACGTCCTCGTCCTGGCGCAGCGCGGTGTCCCCGCAGTCCGGGCAGGCGGTGGGGTCCTCGGCGCGGCAGATGGTGTGGCCGTTCGCGCAGTACCAGACCGGGATGCGGTGCCCCCACCAGAGCTGGCGGCTGATGCACCAGTCGTGCATGTTGTCGACCCAGTCGAAGTAGGTCTTCTCCCACATCTTCGGCACGAACTGCGTGCGCCCGTCGCGCACCGCGTCGCCCGCCGCCTTCGCGAGCGGCTCGACCTTCACGAACCACTGCAGCGACAGCCGCGGCTCGACCACTGTCGAGCAGCGCTGGCAGTGGCCGACGGCGTGGAGGTACGGCCGCTTCTCGGCGACGACGAGCCCCTCGGCCGCGAGCGCCTCGCGCACGGCCTTGCGCGCCGCGAAGCGGTCCATGCCGCGGAACTGCTCGGGGACGGCGTCGTTCAGCGTGCCGTCGGCGTTCAGGATCGTCACGGCCGGGAGGTCGTGGCGCTGGGCGATGGCGAAGTCGTTGGGGTCGTGCGCCGGCGTCACCTTCACCGCACCCGTGCCGAACTCCGGGTCCACGTGCTCGTCGGCGACGACGAGGATCTCGCGGCCGACGAGCGGCAGCGTGATCGTGGTGCCGACGAGGCTCTTGTAGCGGTCGTCGTCGGGGTGCACGGCGACGGCCGTGTCGCCGAGCATCGTCTCGACGCGCGTCGTCGCGACGACGAGGGGGCCGTACGTCAGCGAGACCAGCTCGCCCTCGACCTCCTTGTGCTCCACCTCGATGTCGGACAGCGCCGTCATGCAGCGCGGGCACCAGTTGATGATGCGTTCGGCGCGGTAGATCAGGCCGTCGTCGTAGAGCCGCTGGAAGATCGTGCGGACGGCGCGGGAGAGCCCGTCGTCCATCGTGAACCGCTCGCGCGCCCAGTCCACGCCGTCGCCGAGGCGGCGCATCTGGCCGAGGATCTTGCCGCCGTACTCGGCCTTCCACTGCCAGACCTTGTCGACGAACGCCTCGCGGCCGAGGTCGTGCCGCGTGAAGCCCTCGCTCGCCATCATGCGTTCGACGGCGTTCTGCGTGGCGATGCCGGCGTGGTCCATGCCGGGCAGCCACAGCGACGTGTAGCCCTGCATCCTGCGGCGGCGGGTCAGCGCGTCCATCAGCGTGTGCTGGAACGCGTGGCCCATGTGCAGGCTGCCGGTGACGTTCGGCGGGGGGATGACGATGGTGTACGGCTGCTTCGGGCTTGCCGCGTCGGCCGCGAAGTAGCCCCGCTCGACCCAGCGCTCGTAGAGCTCGCCTTCGACATCCGCGGGGACGTACTGGGTGGGCAGGTCCCTCCCGGCGGCGGGTGCGGTCTCGGTCACGCCTCGCAGTCTATGGAGCGGGCCCGCGTGCGCCGAACGAGTTGCGCGCCGGCGGACCTCGGGACGCGGGCTACGCCGAC